>JAFASD010000183.1 GCA_019244945.1 Acidobacteriaceae bacterium
ACCGTGAGACTGTTGGTTTCGCCGTAGTATTTGCCTCCGACGCCCTGTTGGAGATCGTTGCAAAGAACGCGGCGGCGTAGACGATCAGCCACATTGACGGGGGTAGCAGGGCTTACGATCTGCTCGCCTTGCGAAACCGCGCGATGAAACAGAGGTATGTCCATTCCAAGCGAATCGAAGCGAAAGCAGAGCGGGTCGGCTGCAACGGCTGTCGCCGCGACTTTCGTGAGGCCATAAGCGTTCAGCGACCACAAGAAGATACCGATGTTCTGAATGTTGTAGCGGCCTCGCCGAGACGAAATCTTGCGGACATCCACTTTGTGCGCGGTTTTATCGAAACCCGTGTCGATATATATTCCTGGTTGCCACTGCCGCAAGTTAGGCGCGTAGAAGTTATCCAGGCGGATGTGGTTCATATATTGTGTGTCGGCGAGGATTTGGAAGAATTCCACCGCATGCGCGCCCCACGCGGTCACGTCACGAGCGAGTTGTTCCATGACCAGAACCGTGCCCTTCCGCCGCCGTAACGAGATGGTTTCGGCTACTTCCGAGCGAGGATTGTCTACGGACGGCGCGATTCCGTGAACCGCCTGATACCCGATCAGGTCCCCGATGTAGGGAATCACCCATTGGGCGCAGGTCTCGATGAATTGATCGTCATAGAGCTGATCTAGGTCGTCAGCGACGATTGCAATTTGCTCCTGGATAAGAAGCAATAAGGATTCGAGCGGTCCTTTGTTGAGATTTTGCGATTGCGCGATTTGCGCATCACGGACGCGGTAGACCGCTGGCAGGAGATTGAATAGATCGAAGCTCATTGGAGCGTTCCTAAGACTATGCTTTTCGGGTCGGGGTCGATCACGAGAATTTCAGCCGGTTTCGGGAGATGCTTCGGATTCGCGACAGGCACATACGGGCAGATACGTGTCGGAGAGCCGGATTTTGGACGCTTTACATGCACTTTCTGGGCGAGCCAGTTGTAATAGCTCGAGACGGAGTAGTTGCCCGCATTCAAATCGCCGGCCCCGCTTGTCGCAACTATCTTGAGCTTTGTCACATTAACGCCGATCACGCCGGGAATTCCTTGAATAAGTGCCGCTATTTCGCCAGTAGAAACACCTTGTCCGAAGCTGCGTGCGGCGAAGCTATAGTTCTGAGTAAGTGAGGCCGTAACCGCGGCTTGAACAGCTTTGGGATCGTACGCGGGATCGTAGGCGATATCGGCTTCGAATCGAAAGAGGGTCTCCAAGAACGAGACGGCGTGGATAGAAATGAGTGGATTGTCGTAGTTTTTGAGGGACGCAATCAGGTTCGCAAGAGTCGGATTGCCCGGCGGTAGCGCGGCTCCGTTCACCCCGGCGACGGTGAGAAAGACGCCGCGCCCGGGCCCGTTGTTTATCCACATAGCTTGCGCTTTGGCTATGCCTGCAAATGTGGCCGCGTAGTTTTGGTAATCGCTGATGGATACTGCGCGGCCGAGCGTGAGTACTGATAGCGGCGCATTTGCGCGGACATCGTCAATCGATTGCGCATCCTGTCCGCCCGTCGCGGCTTCGGGATTGATGACGCCACTCACGCCGACTGGACGGTCAATCAGCGTGGTGATGGAACCGGCACCGACGTTCCCCGCTGACCCTAAGCCGACTCGATAAGTGGCCTGAACATTGTTTTGCCCCGTGGGAAGAGTCGAGCCTTCTACGCCATCCCCAAAGAGAATTTTTGTAGACCCGCCGGGCTGGTTGAGAGTGGCGTACACTTGCGCCGTTTGCGCCTGGTTGTAGAGGCTCGGGACTTCGGTCCATGTCACGCCATTGGCCGACACCTGAAGCGTGCTTTGGCCGCCCGTCGGAGTAGGAGCTTGCACAAAGGTTAACGGCGCCTGTTTCAGAGTAAACGCTTGATTCGAGGTTGCCGCTGAGCCGTTGCCCAGAATTTCGGCCGTAGACTGGCCCCCGGTTGCTAACCCGACGTTCGCATTTAGAGTTGTTACGGTCCGATCATAACAATTGAGCAGGTTCGAGCTCAATGCGATTTGCGTGTGCGGAAAAGGCATATTGATGGTCGCCAAAGAGGAGATCGGCGCGTATTCCTGAATTACGGGATCGCTCTTGCTAGACGCGGCGAGTGTGAAGTTCGAGAGTAAGGCTGTAACGCTTCCGGTCCTGTTATTCGCATCGGCTACGCGCAAGGTGAAAGTTGACGTGGAGATCGTCCAATCCGGGATCGAGCCATCCGAGTTGAACGGCCCTGGGCCAATGATGCTAAGCACGTCACCCGGATGCAGAGTGACTGGATCCGTGCCGTCATCGGGCGTGAACTGGAGCTGGGGATCGACGCCGCTATTTACGCTCAACTTTTGCGCCTTACCCGAAGGCGCGATAACTTGCACGGCAGCCAAATCCGGGCGAATTACCTCAAGATCCACAACCGAGCCATACAATGGGTACTTCAGAGGTTGCTCGGCAACGGCCAGTAACTCGCTCTGAACTAATGCGGAAGCAGAGCGAGTATCGTTGTAGTAAGCCGATAGATTATTGTTCGTATCGGTCGCGACCCGGCTGATTTTGCCGCTCATAGCGAAATCGGAGCGGGTAATAGTCGTCACTGAGTCAAGTAGAAAGAGGGTGACGAGCCCCGCTGGAGAGCGCGACGTCTTCTCGTCGGGTTTGATGAGCGCCAGCCAACTACCCTTGGATAGCTTGGAATACACCGCATCCAGATCAACCAGGCCCTCCGCCGCGAGATTATGAATTCCGAAATCCCAGTCCGTTTCGCTACTGTTCAGCAATCCTGCATTCGCCAGTTGTTTGATAGTTTTCGCTGCAAGCATTAGAGGATTTACCGCGTTGTAGCCGAACAGAGCCGCGCGCTGGCGAAGCGCGTAGAATTTTGGATTCTCCTGTGCGGGTTTGATACCCGCAGGCTGATCGCCCAGCGGGTCACTCCACGCCACAAGAGTTCGGCCGTTCGCCGAATCTACGGTGATTGCAGTGACTACCCTGATGTCCCAGTTTTTACTCGTATTGTCATTCAGACGTTCGTCACCGACGATAAGGATGGCGTCACCGGTTTGCAGCTGCGTCGCCGTGCCTTGAAGATAAACGCTGGTGTCGCCCATCTGCGGAATCCAGGGAAGTCCCGTCTGAATGGGCAATGCACTCCAATCAGCCTTCGCCAGGATGTCCGCCGCCGTCTCAAACGTTTGCGCCTGTTGTCCCTGCGCCGGCACGCTTTGCACCTGCGTGCCTTTCGGAATGAGGATCGCGGGCGTCGAAGGATCGGCGGGGGCGCCCGTCGCCGCCTTCAATGTAAATGCTAAGTAAGTCGAGGCAGAAACACCCGGTGACGGTTGATACCCAATTAAACGCGATAATTCGATCAGCGACCGTAGCTGAACGGCTGTTCGTAGATAACTTTCGTTTGCCAGCCGTTCTTGGTAAAAAGTCAGAATGTCGAGTACAACGGCGGTCGCGTCAAGCAGCGCAATCGTGAAGTCGTCGTCATCTCGCGTTTTTAGCGGCGCGAGCGCTGGATAATCGGAGCTCGACAGCCGAGCTAACATCGATTCCTTGAAGGTGGCCCAAGTCCCGGTGCGGTATGCGATGGCGGAAAGACCAGGCAGATTGTTTTCGCCCTGAGGCGTCTGCACACTGATCCCAAGGCAACATCCACAAGCGCAATTAGGGGTGCCGGTGCAGCAGTTCATCGAATTACTACTTTCCGCCTTGCAATGTCAGAGTGAGCTGGCCGTGATTGGGGAAGCTGGGATCGTTATCCATACGCGCAATCTGGAACGGTCCGAGCGGTATCTCGCCCTTAGAAAGGTACAGGTTAGTAGTGACTCCTTGCGGCGCGAAAACGGTCGCAGTTACGCTTTGGACTCCCGCGACCGTTCGCGCGGCGGCGTAAATGGGACTAAGATAAACGGTTTGTCCGAAGGTAAAGTTATCGGGGTAGAAGATGCCTCTTTGCCCATTGGGCAGGATCTTGCTGCCTAATACCTGCATCAGCGATTGCCGAACATAGCTCTGGAAATAATCGGGATCCACGCAAAGTGTCAGTGAGATCTGCAATGGCACATACTCCGGCGATTCAAGTTGAATGTCCTGACCGGCGAGCCGGTACCGATTAATGTTCTGGCGGAGCGCCGTTGCAAGAGCGGATGTGAGATTTCCGGCGCCTTGTGGCTCCGCCGTGATGAAAACCGTATACCAACTGCCGGTCCAGCGCAGGGTGGCGATGGCATTGTCCACCTGCGAATTCATTTCCGTGACACGCTCATAGTCGGCCATAGTCACCGCGCGCTCCTGGGTCATGAAGGCCTGTGGAGCGCGTCTGCGAATCTGGTCGGTGGTCTCGGGATCGGTTCCGCCAGTTGCAGGCAAAGGATTGGTGCAGGATTGGATGCGCGAGTCGGTCGAGTAAATGATGGTTCCGGCGCCGACATTACCCGCGGTTCCGTTGCCGATACGATAAGACGCCATGAACATCGTCCCCGAATCCGGGCGAAATCCATTCACGTCATCCCCAAAGCGCAGATAGGACGTTCCGTTGGATTCGATTTCAACAACGAAGTTTGTGTCCGTGGACGAAGCGGCAAGCAGATCCGGCTCTGGTGTCCACGTTTTGCTGTTTCCCTCGAAAGTGCTGGTGAGAGTTATTATCGGCAGAGCTTGATTCGTGTCATAGTGCATCAGGTCATAAGCCGAGAGGCTGAGATTCGGCTCCTGCGAAAAAGTTTCTACGCTGATGAGGTGAGCGCTCGGACTGAACTGCTCGGCTACTACAGGCAGATTGACCCCTACGGCGCCAGATGCTGGGGAGTAGAGCACGAGTAAGTTGAACTCGTCGGGATTCTCCAAATTCCCTTGCGCTAGGACGCCGAAGAGCGAGGGCCATGCGGAGGGCTTAGTGGGTTGAATCACGAGATAAGTGTTTCCGCCGCCGTCCTGCAGATTGAGTGTTCCGCTATTCGGAAGCATGGTGGTTTTCATCGGAAAGCTCGATGGCGGAGTCCCAGAAGGAGTAAAACTGCTGGGCACCTGCACGAATCGGGAGAGCGAGTTTAATTGTTGGGCGGCGGTTTTCGGGTCGGGGAGATCGGGATAACTTTCGAGGACGACAGGAGTGCTCGCTGACGTGGGCTGGAACACAACGGCAAGATCGAAGTTGGGCGGGTGTATGGCATTTTCATTCGCTAAGACGCCGAAATACTGGGGCCAGGAAGCAGGGTCGTCAGCTTTTATAATCAGCGAGACCAAGCCGTTTGCGTCGGTGAGGGTTGCGAATCCGATAACCGGCAATCGCACGAGGTCGGGCGTGATGGGCGCGCCGGCTACAGGCAATGGCACGGCTTGCGTGAGCGGCGTGTCGGGAACTGTTGGACGATAACGAACGGGAAGCGGCACGGGAGCGGCGGGCGCGCACCGGTTTCCCGCTGGGTTCGGCGGCTGAAATATTTTCGGCTGCGGAACTGTCCGCAGCGGCTTGCCTGAAAACGATAAACCCTGATCGGCGAGCACCACATTGCCGAATGCTTGGCTGACATTCTGCAGAGGCTTCTGCGCGCCTGAATCTATGTACGTGGAAGAAAGGCAGAGGGGGAACGGAAGTGCGTCATCCGTTGACCATTGAATTTCGATCACCGATATGTCGTAGAGCGGGTCTACAAGCGTGTTGACACCCGTTAATCGCACCGCGCAACGGTGGCGAATATCGGCGTCAGCTGGTTTGCCCGTCTGCGGTCCCAAGATTTCCTCGAAGATGAGAACGTCTCCGGGTTGCAGCTTGGGAAAAGGGCCCGCGAGAGTCGCTTCGGTCGAGCCGGCGGGAAGACAGCAGTTCTTTTCGCCCCACGTGTAGAAATTCATCACGTTGTGTTCGGGGTAGAGAACCGCCTCCTGCATAGGCTCGAACACAACCACGCCGGCGATGAGCGCTGCTTCTTCGTTGTTCGATCCAACTTCAAGGCTGGAGGGCATGTTCGGCGCGAAGGTGTAGAACCGTGTATTCGTTTGATGGAGCGTGAATTGTTGCGAGACCGTCAGTTGTATCCAAGCGCGCGAATTGCTGCCGTCGTGAACGTGATAATCAACCAGCAGAGCGTGCCGGCGCAAGGAGACACGACTCCGCGCGGTGTTGATGTAAGCCTCGGTCGCAACGGCGTCTTGTTGGTAGCTCAAGTAATCGCCGACGTAGGAAATCAATTCGGCCAGTGCGATACCAAGATCCGCCTCGCTCGTCGCGCCCCAGTCCGGCAGAAGCTGGTTCATGCGATCGAGCATGATGGTGCGGAACGATCCGTAATCTTTCGCCAGGTAGTTAATGGCCGGTGGGGTGGGCAGTTGCGGTGGGCAATCGCATGGCGCAGGCGCGCAATCGAAATACGGCGGACATTCTACTTTGAAGGAGAATTGGGCTTCCGCGAGCTGCGGATCAAAGCCGTCGAGCACCTCCGTAACTTCGAATGAGTCCTCTTGAGCGGCTGTCGCGTCGTTGACCAGGCGCAACGTGTACGGGGAAAAATCACCAGCCGCACTGGTACGAACGACGAGCGTATTCGGTCTGTCGGTAAGCTTCGCGAGATATGTGCTCTCCTGGGCCGTCGCTTGAGAAGGCAGGGAATTTGCCGGCGCAATCCATAGTGCGGTAATGCCGGTGATGCTTTCGCCGCCGGTGATCAGAACGTTGTTCGGCGTGAGCGTTTTGGTAACCGGCTTGAGACAATGCACCACGAGAGTGCGTTGCGGCAGATCGTCGGGTGACAATACTTCGAGATAGTTAATCCCGTTCAAGGCGGGATTATCGAGCACATCCTTCTTGCGGGTCTCGGTGCAGCAGTTGTATATCACTGGGCGGTGCTCCCGTAGACAAACGTCTGAACTTCCGTCACATCGGTGCTCAAGGGCGTGTAAGTCACAGTAACCGTCAGAACCGCATCATCGGCGGAAGCGACAACCGATTGCACTTTGACGTAGTTACTCAGCCATTTCTGCAAAGCTCCTTGAACGGAGAACTGAGTAGCGGCCGCTAACTCAACGCTGTTCGGCGCGAACGGAAGCTGTAACAATCCGCTGCCGAAATCGGGCAGATTCACGCGCTCGCCTGGAGAGGTAAACAGAACCTGTTCCACCATTTGGCGTATGTAGTCAGCCAGGGGATCCGCGGTCCTGCCACGCCCGTCGAATTGATATGGAAAGTTGACGTTCATGGCGGGATTTCAGGTGGCAATAACACGTGTCTGGGCAACAACCGGAAGTAGCGGCGTGCCTGTGGGAGCGCAAATCGCCGTGCCGGTCATGATCACGACGGGCTGTGCTTCCGAAGTTACTCGCACCGCGCCGACAACCCATTGGCCTGTTACGCATGGGCCATTCCCGGCCGGCGGAACAAACGCGCACCCGGCTACTGTGTAAGGCGCGGCAATGGTGGTGATCGGCATGCCCGAGACCAGTACGCGCGGACTCGGAACGGTAGGAATTGCTTGTCCTGCATGTGAGCAGAGCACAGTTGCGCCGACATGTAGAATTGGTCCGGGCATTCGCTAGACCACCGTTAACGCGCCAAGATTGATGTCGACAGCCGGACCCGTCAACGTGATCAAGGCGCCCTGACCGTTGCTGATGTAAATGCCCGTCTCGTTGACGACAATCATCGCGCCGCTCACGGATTTCAAGACTATGCCGCCTGTGACCGGCGTGGGCGGCGCATCGCTGATGAGCAGCATATTCTGCCCCGTTGTCTGCAGGACAATGTTTTGGCCGGGCGGGATAGCGGGCGGCGCAGTGGCGAAGACGGGAACCTCGGCCACGAGACCCCAAAAGCCCCCGGTCCAGATGGGGTAATCGGGATCGCCCTGCTCGAACTCGATCCACACCTGCGAACCGATCGGCGGGACGACAAAACATCCGGCTTGAATACCCGCGGCCGGAACGCACGGCAGCGCCCAACTGGATGGTATTTCGCCAAGGACATCGGGTACTTGCACTAACACGCGTCCGATCTGTTCCGGGTCGATATTCTCGACAACCAGCCCACGATACTTGCCGTAAAACCGCTTTGGATTATTTCCGGGCGAAGTTGGTTGGGTACTCATGCGGCCACCGTTGGTACTGTAGAAACCAAACCGTTACGCGTGAGAGTGAAGTCTTGCTTGTACTCGCCGCGCTTGATCTTGTGCGTGACGCTCTTGACGTAATAGAGCCCATCAAACGCCGGCCCCGCGCCGCGTACGCCGACTAACTGCCGCGCCTTCAACACACCGCGGTATCGAGTTACATCCAGACTCCCCTGGCAGGTCACTGCTTCGGCATTTTGCGCGGCCGCCGCCAGACCCATCATGATGGCCTGCGGGATGGGCTTTTTCGCAAGATCGTCTCGCAAAGGCGTCAGGTCAGGAGGCAGTAAGTTAGTAGGAAGCGGCGGAATCAGTCCCAAAGGTGGGTTCAGCGGCGTAATAGGTGGCAGCGGAATGGGAATACTGATGCCCGTTTCCGAGTTGTAAATGTATATCAACGGTATCTTGTTTTTTTGCTGGTCGAAAGAAAAACTCATGCTCTCGACGTTTGTGTAAGCGTCCAGGTCGACACTCAATGCCGGTTGCACGGGGCCGACCTTTACTTGCGGCCCCCAATACGCCTTGCTGATGCCGGGAGTGGGGCCGGGCTCGATGTAGAAGACATACCCCGCTTGTTCCGCTAGATACTTGATGTACTGGAGATCCGTCCCCTGCTGGCTGGGTATTTGATCGATGGGCAGCGGAACGAACAGCAAAACGCTCGGGATAACCAAAGGAACCACACCGAACAGCAGGTATTTCAACAAGATCAGATTGATGCGCACCTCGGCCGGCATGGCCGGAAATGGGAGACCGCTCTCATTCGATTGGTCCATCAAGACGGTGAGATCTTTTCCCATCAGCGTCAATGTGGAATTGGAACCCTTGTCGCCTGGCGCGATGTGATTTTCCGTAATAACACCGTCGATCAAAACGTTCGTCACCCCGTTAACAATCGCGGCAATCACCACGCGCATGAACAGTAGCGGCAGGCCATTCGTGAGGAGAAACAGAATATTCAGAGGAGATTGCTTATCGATGCTGAACGTGAGTTTGAAACCGCTCTGCCCTGTATCATCCACCTGCACTTCTACTCCCGCCAAGGCATCCATCACGGGGCGCGGAGGCGTAAGCGGAATGATGGGTCCGATCAACAGACTCAGCTGCACGCTGTTAAGGAGCACTCGCCACCCCCGGCACGCCTTGCGGCATGGTGATGTTGACGATCGCGCCCGGCGTTTCGATCAAGGAGTTAGGGCGGATCGCACCGTTGGCGTCGCAAATCAGCCAAAAGACGAGCGGGTCGCTGAGATATTTCGCCGCTATCAAGTCCAGCCGGTCACCTTGCACGACCCTATGCTGCGCGATCGTGGTATAGTTTTGCGCTCCCGGTTGCGGCACAAAGCGGCGCGCTAGATACGTGATGCTTTGACCGTTAGGCGCTGTGTAGGAAAGCGTGCTGAAGCCGTAATATCGGCTATCGGTTGGAAAATTGACCGGGGGCACGAGGCCCATCTGGATGAGCGTTTGCAGCGGGTAATTCATGGCAGACCTGCCAATCCGAGCACGCTGATGGCGACATTTTGGGCTTGCGAAGCTAATTGCTCTTTGTTGCCGAGATAGGTCATGAACAACCGGCCACCCGGATGCTGGAACCCGAGGTCGTCGACGCTGAGGACGCGCATGCCGAGGCTGACCTTCGCGCGAATGGGATTTAAATTGACGTCGAATGCCTCTTCGGTGATCGAGAAATCGGTCAATCGCACCGGGACGACGCGGCTCTTGCTCCAGACGAAAAGCGTGAGCGGCTGTTCGAGCGGAATGATTTCGAGCGTGCCGGAGTTCGCCAGGTTGTCGTCGGACTGAAGCGTTTCGACGGTCGGATTGACAAGCATTTCGAGTTGCGCGAGTTGCGGATGCAAACCGAACTGAACCGCCTTTGGATTCTGACTCGGGAATTCG
>JAFASD010000348.1 GCA_019244945.1 Acidobacteriaceae bacterium
CAACGTCCCTATCGACAGACTGATAGCGACTTAATGAATTTGTTGCGTCAGATTGAACGCGCACTCGGCGCTGAATTCTTGCGCGCCGATTTTCACCTTGAATCTAGCCGTGTTCGCACCGAGGTACTTGGCATGCTCTGGAGTGACCAGGAAGCGCGCCACAAATCTGTCGCCTCCGTCTGCGATATTATGCACAACATCGAGCGGCGTGGTCTGGAATACCGTGCCGTTATGGACAAAATCCACTATCCCTGAAACGGATACCTTCTCGTCGTTCGTACTCCTGTAGACGGCGGTGAACTCCAAGTTGTCCCCGACCGTCGCAGTATCACTCGCCTCCACGTGGTCTGCAAGATGCTTCAGCATTCTGACCGGCGTCATACCTGCCGGATTGTCGTTTGTCGAGTTCATCGCAAATGCCCAGTTGCAATCCGTTAAAGACGCAATGTAGAGAGCATAAAGTCCTCGTGGAAGTTCAATGGTCGTGGGGCCGAGTTTATAAGGAACGATCGTCGATATCGGAATTACCGTCCCAATCCGCGTAATGAGATCGGGCGTGGGCGAAGTACGCTGAAAATTGCCAGTGAACAAACAGGATCGAGTCGCCGGATCGCTGCTGGGCACGAGTGGCCGGCTGGCGTGAACGTAAAGAGAATAATTGCCGCCGATGAGGTAAAACGAAACCGAATTACCTCCGGTCAGGTGAAACGAACCGAGAGCTCCCCTCGGCCCGGTGAACCAGAACGATTCTGCCGCGGGGCACCCAGCACCGAGCGCCAGCAATAGCGTCGGGGCGCCCATTACCGCGATCACGAACCTTCTCATACCGCCCTCCGTTCCGCACTGCTCCGACACATTTTTTCCGGGATGGCGATGTATCCAGCGTTGCGTAGAAACATGCTTTTGTCCTTTTATGAAAGCCACGAGAGCCCCGTCAAGGCACGAGGCCTAAGTAACCTCCTCTCCGTAACGCGACAAATTTTTCGCAAGATGATCATTTATAACGCAAAAAATTGTTGAGTGACCCGACGATCCAGGGCACCGGCTGAATCTGATAATTCCGGAACGCATTCGATAACCCCACCTGAAATTGTCTGTTCCGTCTCATTGAGCACCGCGTATGCTCGCGACTCGCGCGGCCGCACCTCACGCGTGTCGCTCCATGCGTAAATGAACGACTCCGTATTGTCGCTGTTGTACGGTTTATAGCTTGCATAATGCGGCGTCCTCAGGGATTCCGGCATATTCACAAGGACCGCAAATCTCCATCACTTGGGGCGACGACCCGCCGACGGCAAGTGCGCTGAATGCGAGAAGCAAAGATAAGAGAAGCTCGAGTTAAAAGCACCCGTGTGTGTCCAGAGCGCAACAGGTGAAGTACCTGGAATCGTGAACGATGTTCTCCAGACCGCAATTGCACCGGGAGGTGAAATGGATTAGTGTGAGCAAGAATGGGTGTTGTCCGGGCTAGGATTCAGACGGTTGAAGATATTTACCGGTTAGTCTGGACTGCGGTCGCGAGAAAACGGCCGATCGAAGCCCTCTATCGTGGGTATCCTCGGTTGCTTTGTCCACACCGGCTGGGCCAGAACCGGGAAGGGCAACTGCGAGTGCTGTGCTATCAATATGGCGGAGAAAGCGAGAGCGGATTGCAGCCGGCAGGTTCGCCGGCTAATTGGCGCTGCCTTGCACTGGAGAAGCTGAGTAGAGTGAGATTGCTGGAGGATGCCTGGCGCACAGCACCCAACCACTCCCGCCCTGCATCCTGTGTGATCGATGCCGATATTGACGCTGAGGACAAGGCAGAGCGCGATCCACAAAGCGGGTAATAAGGGAGTTGCGTGGGTGTGAGCCGGTTCTTCTGATTTTTAGCCTGCAGCCAACAGCCCAACAGTTCGCCGTCGAGGTAAGTGGAATGGTTGGCCAGTTCCCTTCGCTGAAGCCAAATTCAGTAATGCGCTGGGAGAATTCCACGAGCGTGAACGTTCCAGTTTAGTTACGATCGCGCCGGTACGCTCGGTTCCAGTGCGTTATGGAGGCGCAATGACACGCGTTTTGGTCCTCGGCAGCCTCAATATACATGTTCGTGCGAGTTCAAGGCTCTTCATGCACGCCAGTTTAGAATGTCAGCCCGACCAGAAAGTCAGCCTGATTTGCGCTTGTATTAATTGCGTTGTAAAGCCCCACAAAAGTCGTCGAACCCCAATGAGTGTACCGGATCTCCGGTGAGATGCGAATTACCAGCAGTTTCAGAGTTAATCCTCCGCCAACTGTAGCGCCTGCCGCATTAGGATTCCCGACCCCAGATCCGCCGATGGGGCTGGGCGAACCGATCGGGGCGAAAAATTCAGCGCTGCTGAATCCGGAGAGGTGCCGGTAGCTCACACCTGCATCGATAAAAGGTCGAATAGGACCCACTCCAGGCGCCCACTTCGCCAGAAACGGTATCTCCCAATCATCGATCCGCGATCGCGTAACGATTTCTACCGGTCCATACGGAGGAGGTCCGAATGGAAAACCCGAGAACGTCGAACCCCACCCGCTCCTGCGGTACAGCGCATCCACTTCAAAAGAGAGGTGAAGAGGAAGGTGAAGCTCAGCGGTAGGTCCGATAGTATAGCGCCTCTGGTAGACACCGGAAAAATTCATTTGATAGGCATCCGCCAGGGGAAGGCCGGCCTTAATTCCAAATGAGAAAATCTGGGCTGAGGCGGAGCCGGCGAGAGCCAAACCTATAAAGATTGCTGTTGTTTTCATCATTCCGTAGAGTATCTTGATGAACCGCGCACTTGCCGTTCTGGCGGCGCCACGCGAAATAAGCGCAGTGCAATCGTTCCAAAGACATCTCTGACGCGGGAATCGCGCAAGAACATCCATTCAAGCGAACGAACGGGCAACGGCGGCTTCCAAGACGCGTCGCGCTCTTTCCGCCGTTCGATGATGCCGGCCAGCGCTTCGCGCGGCCGCGTGCGGAATTCATCGAGCATCGCCGTCTGATGTACGCAGGATATTGTGCAAAATGGCGCGCATCCTTTGGGCTTCGCTCCTTCCCGCATGAGATCTTCGCGCGTGTAATGTTCCAGCGGGATGCCGGGGTATCCGCGTCGTTGTGAACAATAATGAACCAGCCCGTCTTCGCAAATGTAGAGAAATCGCCCTCCAGCCGGGCAGTGCCACTGGTTGGGAAGCGCCCGAACAATATTGCCTTGAAAAGCGTCGTGATGCGTGAAGGAAAACAACCCCTTCCCGAGACCCAGAATTTGCTCATACACACTGCTCTGCGTCTCGCTCAACGGGCTAAGCTGGCCGCTGTCATCGTGCAAAATGCCCACCGTGCTCTGGAACCCCAGCTCGCGTGCTCGCGCAGCAATTTGATAGGCATCCTCCGGCTTCCGGATCGCGCTTCCTAAAACCGAGTTGATCGTAATATCGAAATCTGCATACTCGGCCAACCACTGAAGCTTGCGGTCCAGTACTCTCAGGCTCTTCTTCGACGCGTCGTCCGGCTGAACATTATCGATACTGATTTGCAGGTAATCAAGACCGGCCGCATTCAGACGTTTGATGCGCTCGGGAACCAGCAAATAGCCGTTCGTGATGATCGTGGCGATTGCGCCGTTGTCGCGAACGCGCCGAATCAGTGTATCCAGTTGCGGATGCAGCGTCGGTTCCCCACCACTGAAAGTAATAATGCTGGTCCCGAGCTCACCTAATCTGTCGATTCTCCTGAGCATCTCCGAAACCGGAACGGGTGGAGAATCTTTGTCGAACTCGTTGCAATAGGTGCAGGCCAGATTGCAGCGCCGGATCGGAATGATTTGGGCAAGGATGGGATGATCCGCCGACGCCATTGCTTTGGTGAACATTCGCGCTTCACGCCAGCGGCGGCGCATTTTGACCAAAGCCCGCATACAATCCGGATGCAATCAGCCTATGAGTACGAGTCGCTCCTTCAGTCTAGACTGTGAAGGCTCGAACAAAAAGTAGAATCCTATTACCAGAAGCGCCGAAAAGGAGAATATCTTGGGTCAATTCATGTTTGCAACTGGTATCGAGAATAGCTATCCCACAATCCTTCTGCCAAACGGTTCGACCAAGCGCGTCGACGAGATGGAAAAGTGCAGGCACTACCAGTGCTGGGAGGAAGATTTCCAGCTCGTGAAGGAAATGGGCATAGAATTCCTGCGCTTCGGGCCGCCCTATTTCAAAACGCATCTCGGGCCGGGCAAATACGATTGGGAGTTTTCGGATAAGACTTTTCGCAAGCTGAAAGAGCTTGGCATCAAGCCAATTGCCGATCTCTGCCACTTCGGAGTGCCCGACTGGATCGGCAATTTCCAGAACAAGGAGTGGCCTGCGCTGTTTGCCGAATATTGCCGAGCCTTTGCCCAACGCTATAAATGGGTGCGGTTCATTACGCCGATTAACGAGATCTATATCGCCGCCATGTTCTCGGCAAGATTTGGATGGTGGAATGAGAGACTCTCGAGCGATCGCAGCTTTGTCACGGCTTTGCACAATCTGTGTAAGGCGAATGTGCTCGCGATGCACGCGATCCTAGATGTGAACCCAAAAGCCATTTTCGTGTTGAGTGAAGCTTCAGAGTTCAACCATCCGCGAAATCCTTCCTGCTCCGCCACGGCCTATATCTACAACCAGCGGAGGTTCTTGTCGTCGGACTTGACCTATGGCCAGCCCGTCACGTTCGAAATGTACGAGTATTTGATGGACAACGGCATGACTCGAGAGGAATATCACTGGTTCTGCAATAACCATCGCAAAGAGCATTGCGTGATGGGCACGGATTACTACGAAACCAATGAGCACATCGTAAACAATGACGGCTCAGTAACTGGTTCCGGCGAAATCTTTGGATATTACGTTATCGCTCACCAGTATTTCGATCGCTATCACTTGCCAATCATGCACACGGAAACGAACCTTCCCGACGTAGAAAGAGCACCGACTTGGATTCGCAAAGAGTGGGCGAACGTTCACCGGCTTCGCGAAGACGGTGTGCCCATGTTAGGCTTCACGTACTACAGCCTTACCGACCAGGTTGACTGGGATACAGCTCTGGTCCAAGACAACGGAAATGTAAATCCTCTGGGCCTGTACGACCTCGATCGCAAAATTCGACCTGCGGGTGAGACTTATCGGGAAATCATTAAAGAATGGGCCCATATCCTCCCCACGAAAAGCCATAGTCTGTATTTGAATTGCTAATTACTCCGGCTATTGCGGTCTGCGGGACATCGGACGTCTCCCTCTATACTGAGACAAAATGCCGTGCCCGTACTTCGAGCCGCAACGGCCCGCAACTCGCGCAGAGCACCCGAACGCGCGCCTCCCACTCATCCGCGAGTATGATGGCGTTTGCCATGCCGGTGAAAGCCCGATTCACGCGCCCGCCGCGCTTCGCTTCCGATTCTGCAATCACGGCTATTCGCGTGGAACTTGCGATCAATTTCCCGCGCACGACCTGCGCTCCGCCTTGCGGTACCACTTAGTCCGTTGTACTGAGAGCACGCTGGACCTCGTTTGCATCGAAGAGCAGGATTACGCCCCACTGCGTTCGCTATCGGTCCAATATACCTTCGAAAACGGCCAACTCACGCCGGAAATAAAGGATGCCTGCATGCGGGCCCAAGTGCTGGCTTTCTGTCACAGCTATCGGGCGCGATTTTCGGATTGACAACTTTAACGAAAATGCCGGGCCGCGACTCTAATCCTGTAATCGTGGACGCCGCATCCGAAGAACGACGGACGGTTCGCCAGTCCCAATCGGAGTATTTCGAAGTCTGCCTGCCCAATGACGCGAATCTGCTCGGGAACATGCTCGGTGGACACGTAATGCACCTGGTTGACCTCTGCGGCGCCATTGCCGGTATGCGGCACGCGCGGTGCACCGTAGTGACGGCATCCATCGATCAGATGACGTTTCTACATCCCGTTCACATCGGCGAGCTCGTCCGGCTCAAATCTCAAGTGAATCGTGTGTTTCGCACATCCATGGAAGTCGGCGTGAAGGTGTGGGTTGAAAACTTGCATAGCGGCGAAATCCGGCATACATCGTCGGCCTATCTGACCTTCGTTGGTTTAGACAGAGCAGGTAACCGCGTGCTATTGCCGCCCATCGTGCCCGAGACAGAAGAAGAGAAACGGCGGTTCGAAGAAGCTGCCGAACGAAGAGCGTATCGCCTGGCGTTTAAGGACAAAACGAGGCGCAACGCCAATCGATAGATCCGGGACGAGAATTCTGCCCGGCTTCCGGTACTCGGCAATAGCGCGTAACTTCAATGTTCGGGTCACGTCTCTCCATTAGAATGGCCTCTAGAAGGGCCTCCTAGCGGACGAATCATCCATGACGAAACGAATTTTTTTCTCGCTTCTTGCAACGGCAGCGATCCTGAGCGCCGATACGCTAACCCTGAGAAACGGCTCTAAAGTCGACGGCAGCTTTATCGGTGGCGACAACGGCTCCATTCGCTTCGCGGTGGGCACGCAAGTGAACACCTACAACCTAAGCGATATCGACTCCATCAAATTCACCAGTGGGTCGCAAAGCTATGCGCCTGCTTCGAATGCTCCAGACAATCAAGCGCCTCCTCCTGCTCCTGGAACTTCTCAAGCACCAGCTGCTCCTTCGGCGCCGAACCCGCCTTCCTCGAGTGCTCCTCCGCCCCCACCCCCGCCGCAAACCCCTCCCGATAGCTACGCTGCTCCAGCCAGCGCGCCGCCCAGTAATGGTCCACTCGGCATTCAGGTTCCCGCCGGTACGCAGCTTGTCGTGCGCCTCATTGACCCCGTCAATTCCGAACGGGACAGCTTGGGTCAGACCTATCGCGCCAGCGTCGATCAGCCGGTCGTGGTGAATGGCCAAACGGTCATTCCGCGCGGGGCTGACGTCGTGGCAACACTTTCCGATACGCAGAAGTCCGGCAAAATCGAGGGCAAGACCGTCCTCACCATCGATCTGAAGAGCGTTACGGTAAACGGCCGCACCTACGATATCGTCACCACCGGCGTGGCGGAAGCGAGCGCATCTCGCGGCGAGCGTTCGGCCAAAGTGATCGGCGGCACCGCGGCTCTCGGCGCCATCATCGGCGCTATCGCGGGCGGAGGCAAGGGAGCTGCAATCGGCGCCGGATCGGGAGCTGCCGTCGGAACTGCCGCCCAGGTCGCCACCTCGGGCCAGAAGGTCAGAGTGCCCTCTGAAACGCGCTTGACCTTCACGCTCCAAAATCCCGTCGACCTTTGATTAAAATTGGCGAATAGAGCTTCCAACAACTCGGAACGACATACGGCCGCTATCATCCGTTACCCGCGTTTAGAGCTATGCGATTGAAGATTGTGCAAGCCGGAGAGCCGGTTCTGCGGCAACGCGCAAAAGTTGTGACTGCCTCCGAAATTCGCGGCCGGGAAATTCAAGATTTGATCGAGTGGATGCGGGAAACCATGTATGATGCTCCGGGCGTCGGCTTGGCCGCGCCGCAGGTCGGTGTTTCCTTACAAATTGCCGTGATCGAAGATAAGCCTGAATACACCAAGGATGCCTCTTCGCAAACGCTGAAGGAACGCGAGCGGAAACCCGTTCCGTTTCACGTGATCATCAATCCCCAGATCACCATTCCGGAAGGCTCGCGAGTCGACTTCTTTGAAGGCTGCCTTAGCCTGAACGGCTTTACCGCGGTTGTGCCAAGAGCACCCAAGGTGAAAGTGCAATGTCTGGATCACAAAGGCGCCGCCAGAGTGATTGAGGCCTCTGGCTGGTACGCCCGCATCTTGCAACACGAGATAGACCATCTACAAGGCGCGCTCTATATTGATCGCATGTATCCACGCACCTTCATGGCAATGGAAAACTTCAATCGACATTGGAAAGAGAAACCGATGACCGAAGTTCGCGGACTACTCGGGTTCGAGCGATAGCTGCCCGGCCTTTGGGTCGTCCGCGGCAAACTCGTGCAGTTCCGGATACCGCTCCACCAGCGAAGGTGGCGCCGGAACCGGTCGTCCTTTCAAAACCGATGCAATTTCCAGAGCGTTCACAACAGCTTTGCCCAGGTAATGATTATTCGTGACAACATAAGTGTCTTTCGTCTCATGCTCGACGGTTTTGATGCGGTCAAGCCAGGGATCAAGCTCGTTCACTGAATACAAGTAGTCGTACCGCTCGCCGACGTGCTTGTTCTCCGTAAACCAGCTCTGATAGTTGCGCCCGTGGAGCCGGATATAACCAGTCGTCGAAGTCGCAACCGCGCTGGGTTTGATCGACCTCTTAAACAAAGGTTGATCGATATTGCAGAGCCCCATTTCAAGCTGTTCCAACATGTCGAGCGTGCCCGGCTCACTCCAACTCGCGTGACGAACTTCGAGCACGAGAGGATACTCGGAGAACTGCGCTTTCAGCCGCGTGACGTATTCCCGATTATCGTCATTGTTGCGAAAAGACCAGGGAAACTGAAGCAGGATGGCGCCAAGTTTCCCAGCGTCGAGTAAAGGCTCGAGCCCGTCTTTGAATTCCCGTTCATCCGCAGTCGTGGCGTTGCGATCGTGCGTGAACCCGCGCCATAGCTTCGCTGTAAATCGGAAATTCCGGTTCGATTGAACTCTCTCAACCCAGGCACTCCAAGTCTTGGCCGGAATAGGCCTGTAAAACGATACGTTGATCTCAACGGTATCGAAATAGTTCGCCAGATAGGACAGCTCGTGAAAACCGCGCGGCCTTTGTGCCGGATAAACAACTCCGCACCAGTCTTTATATGACCAGCCGGCTGGGCCTATCCTCGTCAACGTGTTGTGGAAAGCTCGTAATTGTACGCCACGCGGAACATGGACGCTTCATCGAAGTGCTTCGCAAAAATTTGCAGGCCGATGGGAAGTCCTTCCGAAGATTCGCCGCAAGGCACGCTCATGCAGGGCACGCCTGAAAGATCGCCAGTAAGCGTGTATACATCCGACAAATACATCGCCAGCGGGTCGTCGATCTTTTCACCAATTTTGAAAGCCGGAAACGGCGATACGGGAGCTAGGATTGCATCGACTTCCTCGAAGGCCCGGCTGAAATCCTGTGTGATGAGCGTTCGGACTTGTTGCGCCTTGCGGTAATACGCTTCGTAATAACCGGCGCTGAGCACATACGTCCCGAGCATGATCCGACGTTTTACCTCAGCCCCGAAGCCACAGCCCCGCGTGTTCCGGTACATATCAGATAAAGTTTCTCCATCCCAACGGCTGCTGTAGCGAACGCCGTCATAGCGGGCGAGATTGGAACTCGCTTCGGCCGTCGCGATGATGTAGTAACAGGACAATGCATACTTGGTGTGCGGCAGGCTGATTTCACGCAGCTCGCAGCCGAGATTTTCGAGTTGTTGAATCGCGGTCTGAATCACGGTGCCCGTTT
>JAFASD010000380.1 GCA_019244945.1 Acidobacteriaceae bacterium
GCCGTCGCGGCAATGTCGCGCTCCAATATCACTGCCGTGCCATCATCGAGCGGGTGCGCCAACGGAGCCGGTGACCGGATCCAATCGAGACCGTGCTTCTCTAGAGGCAGGCTCGAAAAAAAAGGAGAGGAAACCCCCATCGGATAAACCGCGGACCCGAGGTCATGAAGGAAGCCGGGCAGCGTTAACTCTCCCGATCGAGCCGCGCCCCCCGCAATCGGAGCAGCTTCCCGAACTTCGACATCGACTCCGGCCTGCGCCAGAGTAATAGCCGCCGCAAGCCCGTTCGGCCCGCTCCCGATGACAATAGCGCTGCGCTTCACCCTACCAGATTGTATGAACTGCCTTCGATTTTAGTATCGATTCATCCGCCGTCACCAGAGGAAGGCCTTCCACCAGAGCCGTTGCGCCAATGATACGATCCATCGGGTCTTTCGGATAATTTTTGGCAAGCTGCATCGCTTTAGCAGAAATGCGAGCTGTGAGCGGTTTGACAACGAAGCGCGCCTCCACTTCTCCGAGAAAAGATTCGGGGGAGATATCCAATTGGATGCGGCCACGAGTCGCGATTACCGCCAGCTCGAATAGGGTCATCGCGGATATGGCCAGACCTTCTCCATTTTCACGAGCGTCGTCAATCGCTCTAACAGCCCTTCTTGACAGTCGCGCAGGATCCAGTGCCAGCCACACGACAATATGCGTGTCCAACAGAATCACTTGATGCGTTTCCATTCCCTTAACGGGATGATGGGCTTAACGACGTCTCCGCGAATTACTCCCTTGCCAGAAAGAAAATTGTAAATGTCTTTTTTCCCTGCATCAACCGGAACAAGTTTTGCGACTGGCTTGCCATGTTTCGTAATCACGACAGGCTGACGCCTTAGTTGAACTTCGTCCATAATGGCGAGGCAATTAGCCTTGAAAGTGCCTGCTGCAATAGTCTTCAATTCATTCGCTCCTGTCTATGGTCATAATACTATGGTCATAGGGATAGGCTATTCTCATGAAACGTTCCGGATTCGCTGATCTGCCGCTTCATGGCGGTCGCGTGCCACCCTGGCTTGCTGAGCGCATGGAAAAGCTCGGAACGGCAATCGTTGAAAGTATCCTTCATCATTACGGCGCGTCGGAGTTTCTTTCTCGGATCAGCGACCCGTTTTGGTTTCAAGCTTTCGGGTGCGTCATGGGCATGGATTGGCACTCTTCCGGTATTACGACTTCCGTTCTCGGCGCGTTGAAACGCGGATTAAATCCACGCGCGCACGAACTTGGCATTTACATCTGCGGTGGACGCGGCAAGCAAGCGCGCAAAACGCCTGCCGAACTGCTTTCCGTCGCGAACAGTAAAGGCCTGAACGGAGACGCGCTCGTAAGAACCAGCCGCCTCACCGCGAAAATCGACAACAACGCTATCGGAGACGGGTTCCAGATTTACTTGCATAGCTTCATCGTTACTGCCGCTGGCGAATGGGCCGTTGTTCAGCAAGGCATGAATGATTCCACCGCACTCGCCCGCCGATATCATTGGCATTCCACTTCCGTCCGCGACTTCACTTGTGATCCGCATACCGGGATCCTCGGAGAGAACGAGGGCATCATTCTCAATCTGGTGGATCACCGCGCCAAACCTGCCCAGAACGCGCTACTCACCATCGCGAGCGAGAAGCCTGACAAGAGCCTTTCGGAAGTCCGGAAGCTCTCTATGCCTGGACATCACGACGTGCGTGCCCAAAATGTCGACCTCAAACGCCTCGGAGCCGTTCTTGCGGTGAGCTATGAACAGCAATTGCGCGATTTCGCGTCTCTGCTGCTGCTCGAAAATCTAGGGCCGCGAACGCTCCAAACGCTCGCCTTAGTCGCGGAAGTCGTACACGGAGCGCCCAGCCGTTTCTCCGACCCTGCGCGGTTCTCCTTTGCCTTAGGCGGCAAGGATCGTCACCCGTTCCCAGTTCCTTTGAAGACCTATGATGAATCTCTTTCCGTGCTTCGCAGCTCGCTTGACCGCGCAAAGTTGGGCGATGCCGAGAAGCTCGGCGGCTTCAAACGTCTGGATCGATTGGTCCGGGCTGTCGAAGAGCGATGCGAGCCCGCTGCCGATTTCGACAAGATTGTGAAGCATGAACGCGCCATCTCGCCCTCCCTGGACGGCAGATCGGTATTCGATGACTCGAAACCACGCACCGAGAACAACGCGCAATTATCGCTATTCGGGCGATAGGATGTGAATGTGAAACCGGCGCCCGCACGCGCTTACTTCCGCTTCTATGCTGAGCTAAACGATCATCTGCCCGTCGGCCAGCAGCACAAGAGCATCGAAAAGCAGTTCTCCGGGCCCGGCACCGTCAAGGACATGATCGAAAGCTTCGGCGTGCCTCATCCCGAAGTCGAGCTAATTGTCGCGAATGGCGCCTCCGTCGATTTCTCGTACACGGTCCAGAATGGCGATCGAATCGGAGTGTATCCGATGTTTGAATCGGTGGACATCACGCCTGAGCTGCGCGTGCGTCCACAGGCGCTTCGCGAGCCGAAATTTGTGCTCGATGTGCACCTCGGAAAACTCGCGGCTTATCTACGCATGCTGGGTTTTGACACTTTCTACCGGAGCTGCTATAGCGATCCTGAGCTGGTACAGATCTCCTCTGACGAGCATCGGATTCTGCTCACGCGCGATCGCGGCCTTTTGAAGCACGGCGCCATCACGCATGGTTATTGGTTGAGAGAAACCGATAGCCGGCTCCAAATCGCAGAAATAATTGCCCGCTTTGACCTTGTCCGCGAGATCCGCCCATTCGCTCGCTGCATGGCGTGTAACGCGATTCTACAGCCCGCCTCCAAGGAACGGGTGCGGCCCTTCCTTCCGCAACGCACAGCCGAACTGTACGACGAATTCCGGCAATGCCCGAGATGCGCGCGCGTGTACTGGAAAGGCTCGCACTATGCCCGAATGCAGCGCTGGATTGAAGAATTGATTGCCGCCGATTCGAGTGCCGCCTGACATGGATCGAGCGGTTATCGGCTTTCACAAAGATGACCAAGACCACTGGGTTGCCGATCTCGAATGCGGTCACACGCGACACGTTCGACACAGTCCCCCGTGGCAGAATCGCCCGTGGGTCCTGACCGCCGAGGGACGAGCAAAATTTCTGGGAACTACGCTCAATTGCGTTCAGTGCGACCAACTGCCCGCGAACGAAATGACGGAGCGCCTCTAATAGGGATAGCGATAACCGTAGAGATAATCCGATCGAAGATGGCGCAGCTCAGCGAGATCGCGATTTAGCGTCGCACGCGCGCGGTCGTCCATAGGATTGTTGTCGATGATGCTTCTCACATTGCCGATTGCGTCGTCGAGCTTGCCTTTATCGAAATATCCATTGTGCAGCCGCTCGGCGAATTGGGAAAGATGCGTCAGAGCGTGATCGTAACGCTTCTGCTCGCGTCCCGAGTACGTGTTGCGTGCTGCTATCTCCTGCAAGTGATGAATGGTCGCATCAATCGGACGGCGATGTTCCGGATTGTAGCGATATACCTGAGCGCGGATCGCGCCCGCGCCGACCGTGACGCTTAGCAGCATCGCGCTCGAAAGAAACTCTCTCCTTGCGACCTTCCGTGAAATTCGTTGCATCTCTAACTCTCATCCTAGCGTTCAACGTTCACTTCGATGAATGACGGCGCCTCTTTTGACCTATAGACACGTTCAGTTGCTTTCACAAAGTCCGATGCCTTAGCTGTCGGAATATCTGTGAAGGTCTGAGGATTCCTGTCGGTGAGGGGAAACCAGGAGCTTTGCACCTGCACCATGACGCGATGTCCCTTCAAGAAGCAGTGATACACATCGGGCATGGTGAAGTGAATGCTCTGGATTTGATCGGGTCTAAACGGTTCGGGTCGCTCAAAGCTGTTGCGAAATTTTCCCCGGAACGGCTCCCCCCGCACCAATTGTTCGTATCCACTGAGTCCGCCCAGTGCATCTTGGGGATAAACATCGATTAATTTTATGTCGAAATCTGAATCGCTTCCGCTGCTGGATACGAAGAGGGACGCCGAGATGGGGCCGGCGATGGTCATGTCTCCGGCTAATGGCTCGGTCTCGTATGTCAGGACGTCCGGCCGGCCCTCAACGAACCTCTGATCCGCGTCCATGTATTCGCGAGCCATGTCGAGGGTTGGCTTACTGAAGAATGGCGTCGGATTTTGCGGATCGCTGACGTACTCGTCAAATCCCGCAACTTCCATTGGGGGGTCAAACGTTAGCCCCCTTCTCGCGTGGAAGTACAGACGCCGCGCCAGCGCATCGGCGGGCGGCCACTGATCTTTTTTTTGCCACACGTTTCTTCCCGTCTCGAACACATACGCTTTGGGGAGATCGG
>JAFASD010000461.1 GCA_019244945.1 Acidobacteriaceae bacterium
CGCCCTTCGTCCAGCAGCTTCTTGAACATCTCGACGCCCGTCACCACTGTCTTGCGGGTATCTCGGAAACCGACGATCTCCATTTCCTCGCCTACCTTGCAGATCCCTTTCTCGATGCGCCCCGTCACCACCGTGCCGCGGCCCTGGATCGAGAAAATATCTTCAATCGGCATCAGAAACGGCTTATCAATCGCTCGCTGCGGCACCGGGATGTATTCATCCACTTTCGCCATCAGCTCGTCGACCGTCTTCTCCCACTTCTCTTCCCCGTTCAACGCTCCCAGCGCGCTCACCCGCACCACCGGCAGATCGTCACCAGGAAATTGATAGCTCGACAGCAGCTCCCGCACTTCCAGCTCGACCAGCTCGAGCAGCTCCGGATCGTCCACCATGTCGACCTTGTTCAGAGCCACCACTATGTACGGCACTCCGACCTGGCGCGCCAGCAGAATGTGTTCGCGAGTCTGCGGCATGGGACCATCGGTTGCGGCCACCACCAGAATCGCCCCGTCCATCTGGGCGGCGCCGGTGATCATGTTCTTGATGTAGTCGGCGTGCCCCGGGCAATCCACGTGCGCATAGTGCCGGTTGGCGGTCTCGTATTCCACGTGCGCTACCGCGATTGTGATGCCGCGCGCTTTCTCTTCCGGCGCATTGTCGATCGAATCGAAGCTGCGAAACTTCACTTTCGGATTGTGCTTGGCGAGCGTCTTGGTGATCGCCGCCGTCAGCGTGGTCTTGCCGTGATCGATGTGCCCGATCGTCCCGATATTTACGTGCGGCTTGCTGCGGTCAAATTTCTCTTTCGCCATTGTGATCTTCTTGTTATTGAATTCTTCCTGGACAAGGAAGGAGGCTAAGCGGGCACAGGCACACTATACCTGCGACCGATCCAAATTCGAGGATAACATGTCCCTTTCTGGACGGGACAGAAGAGAGAAATCCTGGGTTGCTATGGAAGAGAAACGGTCAGACACGCCGATGGTACGGCGTGTCGCTGTACGACTCGTTTACGGAGTAGAAATCGGCGCCGATCCGCTGAAGCATCCGGCTCCCCAGCAAGCGATGAGAGCGACAGCTGCCAAGCCCCCGGCAATCAGGACGCCCTCGATGATCTGGCGCTTCGAGCTAACTTGAGGGTAAGCGGTTACGGGCGGATTAGCCTGACCGGTGTTGTTCTGTGGCTGACCTGCCTTGGCCAGTAAGACGCTAGATCCGGGGGTCAGCCGGTAATCGAGGCTCCCTGCCACTAGCAGGACCTGTGGCTTCGCGGTCGTACCCGAGATCTTCACGCGAGACTGCGGCGCAAGTTTCACACGGCTACCATCTTGAAAGAGCATGGTTGCTGTCGATCCCGAGGTCGTCACCTCATCCCCCAAAACCAGGGGCCAAGAAGAAACGCCCGCTGCAGCGACTGGATGACCATCCAGATAAAATCCCTGAGGACTAGACAGATTTGCTATCGGAGCGGAAGCAAAACTAGCACAAGCAAATGCAGTCAACGCTGCAGTGAGAATCGTGATGCGGCTCAACTGGAAGCACCTCCCAACCGACCTCAGTGTATCTGATGCATTTTCACAATTCAAGGGAATACCTCCATTTTTGTCGCTTAAATCTTTCAATCCCAAAATGAACCACTGCGTTATTATCGGTAGTCGGAGGCCACATCTTTAAGGTTTATGCGTGTGTGACCAGCCTAGCCGTCGCTTTCTACGGGGCTACTGCGATTTGGTTGAACAGGTCAACCGCCGATTTGGCAGTTCAGGAACGGTTCTGCCGGGCTTGGCTTTGCCCGGACGAGTTTTCAAGCGAGCGAGTTTTCGAGCTTAAACAGGAAAGCGCTGCAGCCCAAAGCGGGCGCATCGCGGCAGAGCTCAAACGCGCTCTGGCGCTCGATTCGGCGTCGGCATATCGATGGGCCGATGTCGGGGAAATGATGGCGAGCGCCAACGAGTTAGACGCAGCCAAATACTGCTTTCAGCGAGCGCTCGCAGCAGGACCGCACAGTCCGGTGATACTGTTCCGAGCGGCGAATTTTTACTTCAGCATCAACGATTACCCGCAGACGCTACACAATCTGTCGACTATCCTCCGAAATCCAGAACTTTCCGAGTACAATAATGCTGCATTTCTGACCTATACCCGTATGGGTATTCCGGTCGATGAAGTGCTTTCGAAGGGAATACCGCCGAATTTTATCCCGGCACAAGCATTTCTCCGTTTTCTGATGGAGAGCAATCAAGTGGCGGACGCGGAAACTACCTGGAAATGGATTTCTCAAAAATCCCTTTACGACAGCAAGACCGCGGGTGAGTATTTAGGCTTCCTGATTCGCAATAAAAAGGATGAAGATGCGGCCGAGACATGGAGGGCCATGAACTCCCGTTCCGAGCCCGATTACCGTCAAAGAAACTGGGTCTTTAATGGCAGCTTCGAGGCGGCGCCGCAACCTTCGCCACTCGATTGGACGATTGAATCGACGAGCGATGTACAGACCGCCAGAACGGAAGGCGTAGCGAAGGACGGCCGCTGGTCCCTGAAGCTAGTGTTTGCCGGCAACGAAAACGTCGATTTCCATCAGGTGTTTCAACAGACTGTCTTGAAACCAGGAAAATGGAGAGCCCGCGCGTTTGTGAAGACGGATGCGCTCACGACAGATCTGGGCATCTCTTTAAGGGTCTGTGATGCGGTGGAACCCCGGTTTTTGGACGTCGCAACAGAGCCGCTCACGGGAACTCACGACTGGACGGGCGTGGAGCGCACCTTTCAAGTCGGTCCCCAAACGGCGCTGGTGCGGGTCGAGATCGCAAGACACCCCACGTTTCGGTTCGACAACAAAATCGCGGGCACAGCCTGGGTCGATTCTGTCGAGCTCAGCCCGGCTCCCTAGCTGTCTGAGATTATTTCTCCACGGGAACGAGCATCTGAGTTTCTATCCACTCATACGTTTTGGCCATGCCGTCTCTCAACCGCACAGACGGCTCCCATCCAAGTAGTTTCCGGATTTTGGTGTTATCGCTGTTTCGGCCGTTTACGCCCTTCGGAGCATCGAGCTTGTAAATCCTTTTCAGCTTTAGACCGGCAATTTCCTCGACGATATCCACGAGCTCGTTAATCGTGACGAGCTCGCTGCTGCCCAAGTTAAGCGGCTCGTGAATGTCGCTCTCGAGGATCATCTGGGTGCCCTTGAGGCAATCGTCGATATACATGAAGCTTCGCGTTTGCTTGCCGTCGCCCCAAATCTCGATTT
Source organism: Acidobacteriaceae bacterium (assembly GCA_019244945.1). GTDB lineage: Bacteria > Acidobacteriota > Terriglobia > Bryobacterales > Bryobacteraceae > Bog-105. The sequence goes on from JAFASD010000461.1 coordinate 3,251, forward strand.
CGCGCTTTCCCGACGCCCTGGCTTCGATCACTTTGCGGCAAATGGCGGCAGGGGCCTTCTCGCGCCCTCCTGCGTAGGTTCCGAGAGGTCCGTACACGTTGTGATAACGGGCAACGCGGCACTGCAATCCAAAATCCTCTTCGAAATGGCGGCACATCCTCTCGCTAAACAGCTTTTCCCATCCGTATCCATCTTCAGGCAAGGCCGGATAGGCATCCTCCTCTTTGAGGGGCGTGACGCGCGGACTTTTCTGCTTCTCGCCGTTATAAACGCAAGCCGAGGAGGAAAAGAAGAACCGCTCGACAGCCGCGTTGCGCGAGGCGAGCAACAGGTTTGTGTTGATGAGAACGCTCAACATACACAATGCCTTGTTGTTCTCGATAAATCCCATTCCGCCCATGTCGGCAGCCAAATTAAACACGACGTCCGTGTCACGGACGGCTTCCTCGCAGGCCTCCTTGTCTTTCAGATCGAGAACCAGATTCTCGACATGGCGGGACTGTTGGTACCATTCGCTCTCGGGCTTTATGTCCACCGAGCGAACAACATTTACACCCTGCGCGAGCAACCCTTTCACCAGATGACCGCCGATGAATCCACCGCCGCCGCAAACTACAACCCGTTGGTTTCCTAATTTCAAAAGATCGACTCCTTGCGCTTACTGATAAGTCTCCAATTTTTGTGACTCTGCTCGTGATTTAATCCAATCCGTTCATCGAGCCGATTCCTCCGATCCACGCCAAGGTCAACGCATTCGCGGGGATACACATATTGAAGTCGACCAAGCTGTGCAGCAGCACGGCCGCGAACGCGCCGGCGCAGCCGATGACGATCAACCTGCGGTTCTCATATGTAAGTTGAAGGACGCCGCGAAAAATCTGCATGAGAATACCGGATAAAAGAGCCGCGAGGAGCGCGAAACCGATTATGCCAAGCTCGGCCAGGTACTGCAAATAATCGTTGTGCGCGAAACCGACGCTAGAGTTTGCAGCGGCTGCCTGATACTTCAGAAATGCCGATTCGAAGCCGCCCAATCCGCAGCCAAACCAGCGGAACTCCGATATGAGCGAAAGTGTTTCCTTCCATAAGAAAAGACGAGTGTCGGAGGAGAGCTTTTCGGTAGAAGAAAACATCGCAAAACGCTCGATTAACTGGTCGGGTGGCAGCACGATCAAAAGCAAAACGATCATCGCGCCAAGAACCCCGAGCGATACCCATCGCCGGCCAGGGGAGGGCGTCCGGGGACCTATACTCAAGGCGCCTATAATAAACAGCACCGCTACGCCGACCAGGAAACCGGTTCGAGACAGAGAGTAGATGACGGCAAGCAGCAGAAGAGCGGCAATGAGCCAGGAACCACACGCGGCGAAAGCGCGCCAGGTGGAAGAATCGGGCGCGCGTTTGGCGCGCCGTAAGACTGCCACGCCATAGAGCACGGGGAACGGCAGAACGGTTTCGAGCAGTCCCGCGAAATGATCGTAATTCGCGTACGTTCCCGTGGCATGGCCCGAAGGCCATGCGGCAAACACCTGGTACATCCCGATTGAGGCTTCTAAGGCCGCTATAAAAACTAAGGGGAAGAGCGGAATCCACGGCCTCGATGAGAAGCGCCATGCCAGTTCCCGAACCAGCAAGAATCCCGCGATACATCCGAGCAATGTAAAGACGCCGAGCAGAGCGGCCGGAGGCGCGACACTGAGCGGCGCCTCATGCATGCCCGGCATCACTGGGCCGAGCGATCGGAGAAGCGCTGCGCGCGCGGGTGAAAGGATCTGGAGCAACCCGGCAGGCAGCGGTATGAGTTGAAAGACAAGATAGCCTGTCAAAGCGTAAACCGGCCAGCGCACCCATCGCTTCAGACCCGGGGCGCGATGCCTGCGCGAAGTGAAGAGCCAGTAACCGGCCGACGCAGAACCCAGGATCGCGAGCGATACCGACCAGTCCGCGGTCGCGATGCCGCCGTTGCAAAAGGCCGCCCACGCCAGCGCGAAAGAGAGCAGGAATAGGCAGACCAGAGGTCCGATCATCGACGACTTACTCTAACCAATGTGGGAGCGTCGGGCATCGCTGCGCTGCCCGTGCTATTCCATAACTATAAATTCAAAGCTGTACTTTTCGCCTGGTTTCGGGGTTCCAGGGAAGGTCACAACGATGCTCGTCGTATTCGTGCTCCATAAGGGCGTGATCG
>JAFASD010000504.1 GCA_019244945.1 Acidobacteriaceae bacterium
GAATTCGGCCTACATTGCTCATCTCGGAGTAATTGACCGCGAAACAGCATTAAACCTCAATGTTTATTCCGACCCCGACACCGAAGGCAGCGCCGATTGGGATCTGTTTGTCCGCTTCTTGTTGGCGGGTCACTCGGCCGCCCATATTCCCGAAGTCGTTTACAGTTGGCGGATGCACGCGAGCTCCACAGCGGAGGATGCCTTGCACAAGCCATACATTCACAACTCGCAACGCGCTGTGCTGCAGAGATATTTGGATGGTTCCTCGCACTCGGATGATTATTCCGTTGAATATAGTCCACTACTTCCCGGGTCGGCAGATTGGTGGTTGCGGCCACGGCGAAACAAAGCACGCCCGCTGCTGATTGCAGTGCTGACGCATTCCGACGCACCGAAGCCAGGTCAAAAACCTAAGTTTTCGTTCGACTACCCGGATGTACGTTGGGAATTTGTCTCGATTCATTCTCACCCGCATTCGCTCGATGGCTTGTGTGAAACTTTATCCGATCCGGATGGATTCATCTGTTTTCTCGCGCAGGATATCGAGAGCATTGATTGTTCGGATTGGGTTTGGGAGGCGATTGGCTTGGCAGAGCTCCATCCGGAGACGGTGATGGTTGGAGGACGAATTCGTAATAAAAAACGAATCATCACCGCGGCGGGATTTCAGTTTGGATTCGATGGTCCGTGCGGCTGCCCCGATCGCGGACGATCGGCCATCGATCGTGGCTATTTCGCGCAGATGTTCAAAGAGCGCTCGGTGAGCGCGGTGTCAACCCAGTTCGCCGTCATTCGAGCGGATTTTCTATGCGATCTACTTCGGAACGGCCTTGCTCCTCAGAGCTCGATCCCCTTTCTGGGCGCGTGGGCCGGCGCTTATGCGCTTCGCACCGGGAAACGCGTTGTGTATTCACCTTTCTTGAGTGCGGTTTCCGATGTCGATTGGGAAACGCTGAGCGGGCCTGAGGAGAAACAGGCTTTCCTTGGGCGCAATCGCGATCTCATTCCGGACCGGCGCTTTTATCCGCGCTACTTTAGTTTGCATGGCACGGAGGCGTATCAGATCGCGTAACCGCCGCAATCAAAGTTGAGCGTAAATTTGTTCCAGGTTGAGCGTAAAGCCGCTCACCGGGCCTTCACCGCAAAGAATAGGCGGATTGTCAAACTCCACTGGCTGCTCGGACCCGTTTTATAGATGGAAACGGTTCGCGATTTCGGATCGATCAGCCAACCCATTTCCACGCCATTGCGCAAATAAACCAGCATCTTCGCTGGTAAGTCTTTCATTCGATCGCTCGGAGATCGCACTTCCACCACAAAAGCGGGAACCAGCGACGGGAACCGCTTCCGCTCATCCAGTGGAATTGCTTTCCAACGCTGCATCGGAATCCAGCAGGCATCCGGAGAGAAGACGCTACCATCCGGGAGCGTAATACCGGCTTCCGCAGCGGCCACAATCCCTCCTCCGTCTTTTTTCGTCCAACTCCGCAACTCAGCAGCGATCTCAAATGCGATCCAATTGCTGTCAAACCCCGCAGGCGCCATGATGACGATCTCCCCTTCCGCGTTACGCTCGATGCGCAGCAGGTCGTGGTGCTGGCAGAAGTCGAAGAAATCATCGTCGCTGAAGGAAGGATCGGCCCGCAGCACAACACGTTCGAGTGTTGCGATATCCAGTGCCAGGGGAAGCGTGGCCGCCATTTCTTCTAGACTACTGCGTTTCGCGAGATCAGCTCGCGATACCAATACGCGCTTTCCTTCGGATATCTCTTTTGCGTCTCGTAATCGACGTAATAGAGACCGAAGCGCCGGCTATAGGCATCGGCCCACTCGAAATTGTCCAGAAGGCTCCAGAGAAAATAGCCGCGGACCGGATAACCTTCGGAGACGGCGCGATGCAACTTGCTAATGTAATTGCGCAAAAACATGATGCGGTCCGTATCGTACACGTGTCCGTCAGGAGTGAGGTCGTCAGTCGAAGAACACCCGTTCTCGGTGATATAAATTTCCGGCACATTCCATATCTCGGCAACATGCCGCGATCCCCAATACAGCACTTCAGGGCCGATGAATAACCAGTTCGAAAGCATGTGCGGAAAGGAAGAAGGCTCTTTCACGCGCACGAAGCCAAGAGGCGAATCGGCGGCGCGGATATACGTTGGCTGATAGATATTGATGCCCAAGAAATCGAGCGGGCTGGAGATAATCTTCAGGTCCTCCGGTGTAAATTTGGGCGCATTTGCACCCTGCGCATGCAAGTACTCGTCCATGTACTTGCCTTCCATAATCACCGTCAGATATTGCGCGTTCAAAAAACGCGTTGCCTTGTTGCTGGCCTGAATGTGCGGTTCCGCTTCAATCACCGGGACGGCGGATGTCAAATTTTCGGCGAGACCGATTTTCGTAGCCGCCTTGGCGTTGGCACGCATCGCCTGAACAGCTAGACCATGAGCCAGCACGGCATTGTGCCGCGCCTGGTTCAAGCGTGCCGGCGGGAGCTGCAGACCTGGAGCAAAGCGCCCCTCCGCGTAACCGAGATCAATAAACGAAGAAAACTCGTTCATGGTGAAGAAGTGATGAACGCGATCCGATAGCTTTGAGGCAACATAACCTGCATACTCGCCAAACGCCTTTGCGGTATCGCGCGATTCCCAACCGCCGACGCGATCCTGCAGGGCCTGCGGCAGATCCCAATGAAACAGAGTGGCAAACGGTTCAATTCCATTCGCCCGGAGCTCATCTGAGAGACGCTGGTAATACTCGATGCCGCGTTCGTTCGGCTTACCGGTACCTTCCGGGAAAATACGCGACCAGGAGATAGAGAAGCGATAAATTTTCGCACCAAGCCATTTGAGCAACTGGACATCTTGCTTATAACGGTGATACTGGTCGTCCGCGATATCTCCGGTCTGGTTCTCAAACGTCTTTCCGGGGGTGTGGGAAAAGGTGTCCCAGATGGAGGGTCCGCGGCCATCTTCGCGTGCGGCACCTTCCACCTGATAGGCAGCGGTTGCGCAGCCCCACAAGAAATTCTTCGGAAATTGATAGTAGTTCGGTTGCGGCGTGCCTACAGCGCGGGCACGTTTGGAGGCCGCTCCTGCCGTCGTGCTTGCAGATAGCATGGCTGCAGCTCCCAGGCTCTTCCCAAACCCGCGTCTAGAAACCTTGTTTTGCATGTTCCTCCCTTGCCGCGTAATCAATTTATCAGTGCGGACATGACCAACGACTTACCATAGACTGGATGCGTTTTCTTCTCATCCTTAGCCTTGCATCTTTTTCTGGGGCGCAGACGATTGTGATCGATGCGGGCACCGTATTTGACGGTAAAGGCAACCTGCTTCACAACCAACAGATCACCGTCGAAGGATCACGAATCGTGAATGTCGGTCCGGGCCGCGCACCCGCAAACTACAAACTGAGCAACCTCACGGTCATGCCGGGCTGGATCGACACGCATGTGCACCTCGATTGG
>JAFASD010000579.1 GCA_019244945.1 Acidobacteriaceae bacterium
GATTCCGGTGCTGCCGGCGTTTCCGGTTTGACCGCTCCCTGCAAGAAACACGGAAGCGCTGGAACGGTGGCCGGTTGCGGGAGTGCGGGGACGGACGGCTCGGGTGACGTGAAGTTGAAGGTGGTTGCTGGATTATTCATCGCGGCATCGCGCGGAGTCAACGGCGGTAAATTCCAACGCCATTCGATCAGTTTGAGAATGGAAGTGTGGTCGTAAACGTTCGAATCCACGCGGTTCGTTCCGCGGGTGAACGGAGACGCGATGATCGTCGGAACGCGGAAGCCGAGCAACACTTTCCCATCTATCAAATGCGTATCGATTCCGTTTGCGGGGACGACCAGCGGAGGCGCGACATGGTCGAAAAATCCGCCCCACTCATCAAACGTGACGATCAGCACGGTACTGGCCCACTTCGGTCCTGTCGACACCGCATGAAAAACCTGGGCGAGAAAAGCATCGCCGTTGCGAATATCGGAGTGCGGGTGATCGTCGTTGCCGAGACCGTCGTCCAGTTCCGTAAATTTAGGATCTACAAACGAAACCGCGGGCAAGTTTCCTGAGCTCACATCGTTCAAAAAATCGTCGAAAAGAGCTGTCGAAAACAGATATCTGAAGCCCCACAAAGCGAGAAATGGAACGTTGTTGAAGTAATAGCGATGGCTGATGCCTGCGCTCGAAAGCCGGTCGAAGATCGTAGTGAGATTGCTCGGAGTGTAAGTGTTTGAGAGCCGGTCCGTTTGCGCCGCCCACAAAAACATGCGGTTCGGAAAAGTCTCCGCAAGAATGGGCGCAAACCAGTGGTCATAAGTGGTATAGGCCTGCGCAAACGCGGAAAGGAACGGCATATCCGCTTCCGTGTAGTAACCAATGCTGTAAATGTCGTTGCCGGGAACTCGCAGAAAGCCGTCCATTTTTCCGTTGTCGTAGGCAGTGAGGTTCGGAGTCCCGTAGGAATTATTGGGTACAGGATGGCCGCAGCCGGTGAAATCGGTACCTAGGTTCTGAGGAGGATACGAGTGGCCGGAGCTATCTGTGTAGGTTACGTTGGGGTCTTTGGTCATCCAACCATCCGCTGAGGGGAGCCAGCCGAGAAAGTGATCAAAGCTGCGATTTTCCATGGTGAGCACGATGATGTGCTCAATAGCGGAAGCGCCGGGAGGAAGCGGAGTTGGCGGAGTGCCCGGCCCGGGCAGAGGTTTGGCGGATGAGCACGCGCTACCGGCTCCAAGTCCGATTAGAGACGTGCCTAGCATTCCTTGAATGAAGGAGCGACGAGGGATGTGCATGAAATCTCCTGAGATCCTCAGGCTAGAATCGCATTGTTCACTTCGATGAGGCAACTGTTACGTCGTCCGCCGCTTGTCGTTCTTGCCGCGTTGTGCGCGTCTGCCGCAATTGCGCAGACTATTACGGCGCCGAAGGATCAGTTCGGCTTCAAACTCGGCGATGATTACCAACTGACCAACTACACCCAGCTTGTCGAGTATTGGAAGAAGCTTGCGACGGAATCGGATCGGATGAAATTGGTCGGCATCGGCAAAACCGCTGAAGGCCGGACGCAATACATGGCAATCGTCACCTCGCCGGAAAACCTTAAAGAGCTCGATCGATATCAAGAGATCTCGCGAAAGCTCGCGCTTGCGGATGGTCTTTCCGATGATGACGCGCACGCATTGGCGAAGGAAGGAAAAGCGGTCGTATGGATCGATGGCGGTCTGCACGCGAGCGAAGTGGAGTGCGCGCAGGCGCTCACCGAAATGGTTTACCAGATGGTCAGCCGCAACGATGCGGAGACTATGCGCTTTTTGAATGACGTGATTATTCTGTTCGTTCAGGCCAACCCGGACGGGCAGGAATTAGTCGCCAATTGGTACATGCGGCGCTCCGATCCGGCCCAGCGTTCGTTGAGCGGCGTTCCAAGGCTCTGGCAGAAGTACATCGGGCATGACAATAACCGCGACTTCTTCATGTGCAATATGCCTGAATCGACGAACATGAATCGTGTTTTATACCTCGATTGGTTCCCGCAGATTGTTTACAACCATCATCAAACCGGGCCGCGAGGAGCGGTGATTTTCATGCCGCCATTTCGCGATCCGTTCAACTACCATTTCGATCCGCTCAGCATGATGGAGCTCGACCAGGTTGGCTCGGCGATGCACAGCCGCATGGAAGCGGAGAATAAGCCAGGCGCGGGGATGCGCAGCACGGCATCTTATTCGACCTGGTACAACGGCGGTCTTCGCACCACGACTTACTTTCACAACATGATCGGGCTGCTGACGGAAATCATCGGCAGCCCAACACCGATGGATATCCCGCTGGTACCGGGTATGCAGTTGGCCAGAAGCGATCTGCCGTTGCCGATCGCGCCGCAGAAATGGCATTTGCGGCAATCTATCGAATATTCGCTAACGGCCAACCGCGCGGTGCTCGATTTTGCATCGCGTTATCGGGAGACGCTTCTGTACAACATTTATGCCATGGGACGGAACTCGATCGAGCGCGGCAGCAGGGATTCGTGGACCATCACTCCGAGGCGCATTGAGGCGCTCGAAGCCGCCGCCCCCGCTTCAACGGAAAAGCCCGCAGAGAACGCCAGCGGAATTCCAGCGAAGCTTTACGATACCGTTCTTCATGATCCGGCGATGCGCGATCCTCGTGGGTACATCATCTCCGCCGATCAGGCGGATCTGCCAACCGCGATCCGATTCCTGAACGCCCTGCTGAAAAACGGAGTGGAGGTCGAACGCGCGACGGCGAATTTTCGAGTCGCCGGAAAAAGCTATCCTGCCGGTTCCTACGTCGTGAAAACGGCACAGGCCTTTCGCCCGCATGTGCTCGATATGTTCGAGCCGCAGGACCATCCGAACGATTTCCGCTATCCGGGCGGCCCACCGATTCCGCCATATGACGCAACCGGATACACTTTGGCATTTCAAATGGGAGTGCAGTTCGATCGCATCCTGGACGGCTTCGACGTGCCGTTAGAACATGTGAGTGGTCTTCTGGATCCACCGCCGGGTTCTGTGAGGGGATCTTCGCATCCGGCCGGCTACGTCGTCAGTCATGGCGTGAATAACTCGTTCATCCTGATGAACCGGTTGTTGAAAGAGAACTGCGACGTTTATTGGCTAAAAACGTCTCCTGCCGATTTGCATGCCAGGGACATAGGCACGGGCGCCATCTGGGTACCGGCTTCCGCTGCTGCTCGGCAAATTGTAGAGCGCGGAGCGAAAGAACTCGGATTGACGATCTATGCGGAAGCTCATCGCCCTGCCGGAAGCGTTCTGAAGCTGAGACCTACCCGGATCGCGCTTTACGACCAGTACGGCGGCTTGATGCCATCGGGCTGGACGCGATGGATCTTCGAGCAGTTCGAATTTCCCTTTAAGGTTGTTTATCCGCACGAGCTGGATGCGGGAGATCTGGCGAAAAACTATGATGTGCTGGTGCTCACGGATGGCGCCATTCGGGCTCCTGCGGCACCAGGCGGCAGCGCGGAGGGATTCAGCCAGCGCCAACCGAAGCCCGAAGAAATTCCGGCGGAATACCGGTCCTGGCTGGGAGTCATAACGCCCGAGAAAACGGCGCCGCAGATACGGCAGTTCGTTGAACGAGGCGGAGCTGTCATTGCCATTGGATCGTCCACGCAGTTGGCAACCTTGCTGGGCCTTCCTGTTGCTAGCGCGCTCACCGAGAAAACACCCGACGGGAAAGAACGGCCGCTGCCGCCGGAGAAGTACTATGTTCCGGGATCGCTCCTGACTGTCAGCGTGGATCATGAAAACCCACTCGCCTACGGTGTGCCTGACCGAGTAGATGTGTTCTTTGACAATAGCCCGGTTTTTCGTCTGAAGCCCGATGCAAGTTTCAAACGCACTTTTCCGGTGGCCTGGTTCGCGAACGGTAAGCCGCTCCATAGCGGGTGGGCTTGGGGGCAGCAATATCTGGATGGTGGAGTGGCTATCGCGGAATCCTCGCTGGGTTCGGGGAAGATCTTCTTAATGGGGCCGGAAGTTGCCTTTAGGGGCCAACCACACGCGACGTTCAAATTCTTGTTGAACGGAATTTTCTACGGGAGCGCAAAAGAGGAAATTAGGCGCTAGATACATCGCCGCGGTGCTTGAAAAAGACGCATAGTCCTCCCGCGATCAGGCTGATTCCAAACCCGGCGATCACATCCACGGCGTAGTGATAACGGCCGTAGACGGTTGCCACGGAAACGCTGATCGCATAGAGGAGCAATCCCCATCCATAGATTTTCTTGTTCGGGAGCAGCAGAAACATAGCCCATGCGGCAGAGAAAGCCTCCGATACATGCGCGCTGGGGAACACGCCGACGTGAATGGTCGCTTTACTCAGAATCCAAAGATTCAGATGCCGCACCCAGCTGGTCACGGCGGGAGGCGCTACGTCGGGAAACAAAATTCTAGGGGGCTGGGAAGGGAAATATGGAAAAAGCGCATACGCAGACAGCGTGCCCACTAGGAAGAGCGTAAGAAAGCGATCGACGACCGCACGTTGCCGCTCGATGTAGAGAAGCGCAATGCAGAAGGCGCCCAGAGCATACACGAGCAGATAACAGAATTCGAAATAGAAAGGAATCGCGCCGTTGAAGCTCTCGATTGCGGCGCGGATGTGCCAATAGTCGAGGATTAAGCGGTCCCATTGGATCCAGGCCGATTCATAGTGATGATCGAAGCGGCCCGGCAGCAACCATTCCATTTCGCGGAACGCCGCGAGTGTAAGAAGCAAGGGGAGCCAATCGCGAGTAATGCTGACTGTTTTTGCGAAGCGGCCTTCGGCGATACGCGCTAAAGAGATCAGCAGCGCGATCACTGCGATCAGCTCAACGAGGACTTGATAACTAAGATGCGGGCGATCGCGGAACCAAGGCCAGATGGCGGCCACGTAGGCGAAGTAGAAAATCAGGACCCATTCGGAGATGCGCAGTTTGAGCCATCCCATTTCGCTCCGCTCAGGCCGAAACCACAGCTGGTTTTCTGATTTGAAAGCAGAGGGCGGTCCCGGCAAGGAGGCCGGCCCAGATGGCCCAGGTGGTTAGATATTCCCGGTCAATTAAGAATCCGGCAATCACGGGCGCCGTGATCTGAGCGAGCGACATCAAAGACTGGGTCAGCCCGATGATGACGCCCTGTTCGCGCTTTCCCGCCTTTTGGGTAATCAAGCTGGTGAGCGCCGGCCGCAAGCCTGCGCCGCCCGCCGACGAAAAGACGATCACCCACACTAACTGGCCAATCGTATACGTGAATCCGACGGCCGCGTAACCCAGCATGGAGGTGATGAATCCAAGGCGAACGACGTTTTTTTCGCCGATCCATTTCACCATCCGGCCTACAACTCCGCCTTGCATGATGATGCCCAAAAATCCGTTAAACGCGAAAATGTAGCCAACCTCGCGAACCCCGACGGGGTGCCCCTGCCACATGTAGCGGCGCTCGGCAAAGAGAGCAAAGCCCGAGATGAAAGTGGTAAAGGAAAGCGCAAAGAGCAACCATTGCATCAGGAGCCGCGCTAATTCGCGATCTCGAAAATATCGGCGGTACTCACCCCACGAAATGAGCGATAGACGCTTGCCGCCCGGTCCTGGATCCGAATCCGCTGCTTCATTTTGTTCGTGAATGACCTCACGCCGCGGCAGAAGGAAGTATGTGCATAGGATGCTGGTAAACGACAGCGCTGATGCGGCGAAGATGGGCGCTTGATATCCCCAATGCGCCAGAAATCCGGAGATGGCCGGGCCGATCAGGAAGCCGAATCCAAAGGCGACCCCGATAATCGCAAACGATTTGGCGCGATTTTCGGGCTTCGTCACATCGCTAATATACGCCTGAGCGATGGTCAGATTCCCGGCAGTCGCGCCATCGATGGCACGCGAGAGAAACACCATCCAGACACGCGTGGAGAAAGCGAGTATGAGAAAACCGATTAGAGTTCCAACCTGGCTGATCAGCAGAACGGGCCGGCGGCCGATGCGATCTGACAACTGGCCGAGAATGGGGCCCGCAATCAACTGGCAGACAGCGTAAATGGAAACGATTGTTCCCACTACGGCGGGCGATGCTCCGAGTTTCTCGGAATAGAAAGGCAGAAGCGGAAGAATGATGGTGAAACCGAGGATATCCACGGCCACAATCAAAAAAATTGGGAGTAATGGCGATGAAAACCGCTTGTTTTTGGGCCTCGCCTCGAGAGTGCTGAGCTGGGGCGGACTCACACTATGATCTTAGCGAGGCACGCAGAATCTACCCGTAACGCGACGGCGCGGGTTCGTTGACCTATGGCGTTTCCCAATCCATGGCGTAGATTTCATCGAAGCTCGCGTCGCGTGAGATGAGAGGCGAGCCGTCGGGCGCGAGTCCGGTCCAAGGACCCAAGCTGCCGACATTTCTTGGTAGATCCTTCAGGCTCACGATTTGTTGGATCTTGCGCTCTTTCAGGCGAACTCGAAAATAGGCAGCATCGCGCCCCAAGGTGTCGTAGTAAACGGCTTCGCTGTCCCGGGACCACGTGGGATATCCGATATCCCCTTTCGCGAGCTCAGACCAAGCTTGCGTCTGAAAATCAAACAACATCAGAGATTCCGCATTGCGTGAAAGGGCCAAAATATAGCGCCCGTTCGGAGACCAACGCGGTGACCAAAGTCCCTCCGATCCGGGCAGTAAGGAAACCTTACCCGTCGCCAAGTTGACCACCTGCACTCGCAATTGGTGAGCCGCTCCGCTTGGTTCCGGAATTTCGCTGAGCGGATAACCGCCGAACACGAGCGAGTTTCCGTCCGGCGACCAAGTCGGGTCGAATTGGTCGTGATCGCCGGGAATCACCTGCTGCGTGGCGCCTGCGTCGGCCGGCACCATCATGATTTTCGGACCGTGTCCCGGGACTGAGCCCATGAACGCGATGCGCCTGCCGTCGGGTGACCATCTCGGCAGTGCGGCGCGCATCGGGGCGGTGCTGAGTTGAAGCCGCTGCGAGCCGTCCATTGCACTTCGCCATAGCGCACCATCAGGATAAGAAACATATGTCACCCACTGACCGTCTCGCGAAAAATCGAGTCCTTCCGCTGAGGTTCCAGAAAGAAACGGCACGAATTCGTTAAGTTTCGGTTCATAGCGAACGATCTCGCTGCGCAATTGCCGGATCCCGGCAAACAGGCGTTTTCCATCAGGGCTCGGCGCTGGTCCATAGGCATCCATTGGCCCGGCGGTTAACTGAATGGGCTGTGAGGCTCTTTGGAACGCGCCGGCCTTCTCCCGGATAGCCCAGATGCTTCTGGTTCCGTTGTGTAGCGCTTCAAAAACGAAATATCTGCCGTCGCGCGTCCAGGTCCCGCAACACTGCGCATCGCTCCACGCGGGAAGCAACGGATGCAGATTGCTTCCGTCGATCGAAACTTCCCACAGGCTGTACTCAGCTGTTTGATGGCTGGCATTGCGCGAGGCGGCTGGCTGATTCCCGCCGGAGCTAAACCGAATTCTTGTGCCGTCGGGAGACCATCGCGGGGAAAAAGGCGCGCCCGCCATGGTGGCCAGCTTTCGGATCTCCGTCCCATCACTCCGCGCAATGTGCACCTCTTTGTATTTGGTGTAGACCAATTCGTGCCCATCTGGAGACCAGGCCGCGTCTCCGACCTTCAAGTCCCCTAAACGCCTGGGCGAGCCTCCCTGCACAGGTACGGTCCACACGGTGACGGTGTTGAACGCAAACAAAGTTTCCCCGAAACTGCCGATCAAAAGCTCCGAGCGGTCTGGCG
>JAFASD010000077.1 GCA_019244945.1 Acidobacteriaceae bacterium
GAATTCGCGGCTGATCCCGATCGAAGTCGCTCGGAGTGACCGCGTCGGCTTCCCAAAGTATCTGCCCCCCAGCGGCGAGGCGGGCTCGGATCAGGTCTTTGACTATTTCCTGTTGCCCGTAGACTGTGATGCTACGACCGTTGGTGAGTTCGTGGAAATCGATGCGGTGTCGCTTGCGATTGAACAGGAGTTCGATCCCATGGTGCACAAGGCCTTCCCGGTTCATCCGCTCGCCGACGCCACTCTGATTCAGAAGATCGACAGAGCCTTGTTCTAAAACTCCCGCCCGGACTCGTTCCTCCGCGTATTGTCTGCTTTTTGCCTCGAGGATTACCGATTCGATCCCGCGCAGGTGGAGCAAGTGGGACAACAGGAGCCCTGCAGGTCCGGCGCCTACGATGCCAACTTGCGTCCGCAGGGTTTCTCACCTAGTGCACCACAGGGCAATCATTTGGCCAGACGCGATTTGCGATTTCCACAACGCGTCTTAACTTGGCCCATTGATCGCTTTCAGACAGAACGTTGCCTTCCATCGTGGAAGCGAACCCACACTGTGGGCTGATCGCGAGATTCTCGATCGGAACGTATTTTGCGGCCTGCTCGATGCCGCGCAGCAAGTAGTCTTCGGATTCAAGCTGCGGCCTCTTGCTGCTCAGAAGACCCAGAACCACTGTTTTGCCTCGAGGCACAAATCGAAGCGGTTCGAATGTTCCCGATCGCTCATCATCGTACTCGAGAAGAAAACGATCCACCTCTAAAGTGCTGAATAGCTTTTCAGCGATCGCATCGTAGCCGCCTTCGGCGTACCAGTGGCTCCTGTTATTGCCGCGACACAGGTGAATCGCAAGCGTCAGGCCGGGTCTGCGCGCCGCCTGAAGACATCCGTTATCTGCATCCAAATATTCATCCAGAACGGCTTCCGGTGCCTGGCCCATCTCGGTGCTGATCCAGTTTCGCCACTTCGCGTCTATGAAATAGCTGTAGCGCGGCGCGTCGATCTGGACGTATTGAACGTCAATGTCCCGCAGCCGCAGTAGCTCGGTTTTCATAATGCCGACAACATCTGAAAGCAGCGCAGACCTGTCGGCGTAGACGCGATCCGTGACCCCGCGCTTGAAGCTGATCGCCGGAAATTGGGTTGCGCTTGGGAGCGTAATCTTGATCGGGCCAGGCTTGTTTTGGGAAAGGAATTCTGTCTCATGCGCCGTCATCGACTTCTTTAACCGTAGCTTCGAAGTCACTATCCCGGTGACATTGCTGACGGGAACGGCGGCGGCTTCGGTTCCACCCCACGACCGGCTCACCGCATCTGCAGTATCGAAGCCTTCTACCGCGTCGATGAAGTCACTCATGAAATTCTGCCGGCGCAATTCTCCGTCAGTGAAGATTTCCAAGCCGGCCTCTCGCTGCTTGGCAAGCACGCGCAATATGTGCTCGTCCTCGATAGCGCGAATCGTCTCCGGAGCGGTCCTGTTGTGGCGCGCTTCGATCAATTCAGCCGGCCGGAGGAGACTCCCGACGTGATCGGCTCTCCAATATGCGTTCATCGATCTTCTGATCGGGCCCTATTTGGATCGCCCGTCTGGATCATGCTTCGATTCCAAGCTCGGACGCTATTTTACGGATATACGTGGCGCCTTGCTGAAATTCCTCATTTGTATCGAAGTGCTCGAGCATCAAAGTGGCGCCCGTTTTACTAACCTCCGCTAGGTAGCTGTGGTAATCGACGCCACCGCGAACGCCCGGAATCCCTCCCTGTCCAGGCGGAACTTCTTTGAAATTGACATTGACTTGCGGGACCCAGAGTAGATCTTTTGCGTGGCACGAAAGTACCCACTTGCCTAACTTTTGGAAGGTTTCGTGGATGAACGCAGTGTCGTTGTAGTAACGTACGGGGCAATTAATGGCATTACAAATATCTATGTGGACTCCAAACCTCGGCCGATCTATGGCGCGAATTAACTGCAAATAAGAATCAGGTCCATCTGGAATGTCCCAACCCTTCATCTCAATAGAAAAAAAGGATCGCTTGGCATTCACGGCGTCAACAATCTTTCGACAGTTCTCCACGGTACCATCGAAAAACTCTCGCGACAGGTTCTTTGGATGCGGGCCCGAGAGCGATTTCCCATCAAAGGAGCCCGCAACGTCAACGCAGCAACGCACCCCCA
>JAFASD010000166.1 GCA_019244945.1 Acidobacteriaceae bacterium
TATCGCCTGCCGAGCTGGTATCGCTCGCCAAGAAAGTCGGCATCGAGGCGCTCTCTATTACCGACCATGACACCTTCGCCGGTTTCGAAAAAGCAGCCCCGTTCGCGCGCGATGCCGGTCTGGATCTCATTCGGGGAATCGAGCTGAACTCCCGATTGAAAGTGCCCGGCAGTACAGAACCCCGGTATGTTCACCTACTCGGGTATTTCCCCTCGGGTGAACCATCCTCAGAATTCAATAACTGGCTGGTGGGAGAACGCGACGACCGCCGCAGCCGCAATCGCCGATTAGCCGAAACCTTGCAAAACCGTGGTGTCGACATATCGCTCGAAGAGGTGGAAGCTCGCGGCAGAAGCCTCGCCGGGCGCACCCATTTCGCGCGCATTCTTGTTCAGAAGGGCTACGCCGCGACTTCGGAAGACGCCTATCGTGAATATCTTGGCGAGACCGCCCCATCCTACGTTCAACGCGAGAGTCAGACGACGGAAGAGGCGATCGCAATCATTCGCGCAGGCGGCGGCATCCCCGTGGTTGCGCATCCCATCAGGCTTGCCCTTTCGCGTAGCCGTGAGCGCGACGTGCTGGATCGCCTCCAGAAAACCGGCCTGCTCGGGCTAGAAGTGTATCATTCCGAGCACCCGCCCGCCTTGCAAGCGCATTATCGGCAGCTCGCGGAAGAGTTGGATCTCCTGCCCACTGGCGGTTCTGATTTCCACGGAGCACCCAAACCCGATATCAACCTCGGTACCGGCTCGAACGGAAACCTTCGCGTGCCCCACGAATTTCTGGATCGCATGCGCGCCCTAACCATGTAGGCGGCGCGAGTTGCTCGGCAGGTTCGTAAAATGAGGCGTGTCCGCTGTTCTCCCCAGACTTCGCTTCAATCTGGACTTCCTACCTTCGGCCGATCCGCACCGGCCTGGTCTCTTCATCCGCGATCCCTACCACTATTCAGACGCCACCTTGCTCGTCCCTCCCGCTCTCGTACAGGTCCTCGAGTGCTTCGATGGCAAGCAGTCCACGCGCGATTTGCGTTCTGAGTTGGTGCGCATCACCGGCGATATCCAGGTCGGCGATTTAGAAAAACATCTGTTCGATTCTCTCGATGAAGCCGGATTCCTCGAGAACGATAGATATCGCGAATTGAAGGCCAAGCGCGAAGCGGATTTCGCTTTAGAGCCGCAACGCGAATCGATCCTGGCTGGCGCCGCCTATCCGCAGGAGGCCTCTGAATTGACCCAACTCCTCACGCGGCGCATTGGCGCGCCACAAGGCTCTGCCTCAAGTGTGGCCATCGCCGCTCCCCACGCGAGCCCCGACGGTGGATGGGACAGCTACCGCGCGGCGTATCAAGCCCTTCCACCGAGAGAACAAGTGGAAAATTGCACCTTCGTCATTCTGGGAACTTCTCACTATGGCGCGCCCGACCGCTTCGGCCTTACCCGCAAGCGCTTCCGCACACCCTATGGTGAAGCGCAAACCAATGTCGCTCTAGTCAACGAGCTTGCGAATGCCGCCGATGGCGCGATCCGAAAGGAGGACTACTGCCACGCCGTTGAGCACTCGGTCGAATTCCAAGTCATTTTTCTCCAGCACCTCTATGGGCCCGCCGTTCGCATTCTGCCCATCTTATGCGGCCCTTTCGTGAAGAGCATTTATGAAGGAGGTCTGCCCGAGGAGAACCAAAGCGTTGCGAGTTTTTTCGATGCGCTCGGCAACATCGCCGCTCGCGAAGGCAGAAAACTCTTCTGGATCTTAGGAATCGATATGGCTCATATGGGCCGGCGCTACAACGACCCGCTTCGAGCTACAGCAAACCTCGGCGAAATGCTGGCCATCGAACAACGCGACCGTGAACGCATCCGCCACATAAATGACGGCAACCTACACGGCTTCTGGTCGCTAGTTCAGGACGGGCACGACGATCTCAAATGGTGCGGATCCTCGCCGCTCTACACTTTCTTAAAAATCATGCCCGGGATACGCGGCGAATTGCTCGCCTATCAGCAATGGCAAATCGACCCGCATAGCGTCGTCACCTTCGGAGCGCTCTCTTTCGAGCCGCTCAGTCCGCTGTAACCATCGCTCAGGCAGCCGATACTCCTATTTCCGGCCCCGCCATGCACGCCGGAATCGTTCCTCAAAATAAAATCGCTCGGGTCCAGAAAACCGGAATGTGCCAAAACTCGCGTGAGCCGGATTCAGAATATAGTTGGATTCGCGGTGGATGACTGCTGAGGGAACTTGAAGAATAGCGGTGCTTAGATCGCGCGCCCAATTGGTTCCGAGATTGCGCGTCAAATCCGTAGGTTCCG
>JAFASD010000406.1 GCA_019244945.1 Acidobacteriaceae bacterium
TGCTAATTCTCCTGGGATGCACTTGTGTGACGTGGCTGGGTTTGATGGCAGTTCTGGCGGCGTTCATAGCTGCGATTTCCCTTTGGCCTGTTATGGCCATCTCGTAACTCTGGGAGCAACCTGCTCTCCTATGCATTCGCGTGCTGGCTCCCGCCCCGGTGCCCCGGAGTGGAAGCTATAATCGCGTTCAGAGAAAACCGATGGGGAACAAATGAACGAATCGCCTGCCCGGGCGAACGCAAACGTTGTATAAGTCGTGTAAAACATGAAAAATCACTTGCTTGACTATTTGATATGTCCAACGTGTGCTGCCCCCTTCGATCTGAAGGTGGATTGCTTGGATGGCTCAGAAATCATGGAGGGTACGCTCCGCTGCGCAACGTGTCATAAAGACTATCCAATTGTGCGCGGCGTGCCCCGTATCCTGAAGCCGGACATTTCGGCAGAGCAGCGGGCCACCGCGGATGCCTTTGGATACGAATGGACACACTTTAGCCAGCTTGAAAACACGTACGAGAGCGAATTTCTCGACTGGATCAAGCCAATTGGCAAGGACTTCTTTCCGGGAAAGGTAATCCTTGACGCCGGGTGCGGGAAGGGGCGGCATGCGGGACTCGCGGCTGAGTTTGGCGCGGCCGAGGTCATCGGCGTGGACATTTCTAACGCAGTAGACGCCGCGTTCGCCAACACCCGCCGCGTATTCAACATTCACATCATTCAAGCGGACATCTATGATCTTCCCTTGAAGGCTTCATTCGACTATGCCTACACCATTGGTGTGCTTCACCATCTGCCCGACCCTAAAAGCGGATTTCTATCATTGATTCAACACCTCAAAGACGGCGGCAGAGTCTCTGCCTGGGTCTACGGCGCAGAAGGCAACCGCTGGATTACGCACCTTGTTAGTCCAATTCGAACTCTGGTGACGTCACGCGTTCCGCGGGGTCTGACTAAGGCTCTGGCGCTCTGCGTTGCCATCCCCCTGCAGCTGGCGCTCCGGCTGCTATACCGTCCAGTGAATGACCGGCTGCCGATGCTGAAAAAATTCCTTTTCTATAACGATTATCTCTATTCCATTTCCGGCTTTTCGTTTCGCGAGAACTACTCAACGGTGTTCGATCACCTTGTTGCACCCACCGCGTTCTATATCTACCGCGACGAATTCACATCGTGGTTCGCCGAAGGGGGTCTCACAGATTGGAACATCAGCTGGCGAAATTCAAACAGCTGGCGGGGCACTGGGATTGTGCGCGGAAACTCTGCTAGAGCCATTAAGGAACGAACCGCAACGCGACTCCTGTCTGGGGATCAGGATTCGAGTAAACAAAAAGAGGCCAACGCACGTTGACATAGTCAGGCCGGCATAGAAACCGGCGCGCCGACCGCATGCCCAAATGCCGAACGCCGTCGTCAGCCAGCAAAGGCCAATTGCGGAAAGCGCCACCGGAATGCGAGCGGCCCAATCCTGCGCGCTGAAGATTTTGTACGAGATCGCTATCAACCAATAAATGAGCGGGGATGTCTCCAGGTAAACCACGCCGTCAAGCCGGGCGGTAACCCAATCTCCGGAATCGAGCATGTTTCGGGCAATTTGAGCCTGGACGGCATCGACGTCGTCCATTAAAGACGGAGGAGAAACGATGCAGCCCAGATAGATCGCGGCTGCAAACGCGAATATCGTCAGATAGAGATACAAGTACCTGCGTTTTAGCTTTCGAGCACGATTCTGATCGGCCGCGAAAGTTAATTGATTTGTTATATTTCGGTTGGGCAGTGCTGTCGCCACTGGCGGAGGTAGTTAGTTTGAGACGAGAGAGGTTCGATGTTAATTACGGCGATTGCCTACATTGTGCTCGGGATGGCAACCCTTCCCTTCATTTATTATCTGATAGCTCTCCACAGTTCCTGGCGTTTCTTTCGCCTGCCATCGCGTGAGAAAGCCTCTCGATCCGATTTCACTCCTCCGGTCAGCATTCTAAAACCCGTTCGAGGGCTGGATCCTGAAGCATACGAGAATTTCGCCAGCTTCTGTCGCCAGGACTATTCCGAATATGAATTGGTCTTCTGCATCGGCAGCGGCGATGATCCGGCGCTTCCAGTCATCGAGCAACTGAAGCGAGATTTTCCGGGGCGTTCCATCCGCGTGCTGTTCCGCTCGGGACGCACGGTGTCAAATGATAAAGTCGCCAAACTGGACCGGCTGGTAAGCGAAGCGCGGTATGAACATGTGGTGATCAGCGACAGCGACGTGCGGGTGCAACCCGATTACTTGCGGACCGTCATTGCTCCTCTGGCGCGGCCAAGTGTGGGCGCGGTAACTTGCCTTTATGTGTCCACAGGCGAGAAGAGCCTCATTGACAATCTGCAAACGGTTGGGTTGATTTCAGATCTTTACGCGGGCATCCTGGTCGCCTGGGAACTCGATGGAGTTAAATTCGCGCTGGGGCAAACCATCGTCACCACGCGTTCGCGTCTCGCCGGCTTCGGCGGGTATCGGATGCTCGAGAATCGGCCGGCGGACGACCTGCTGGTGGGCCGGCTGATCGCTGAGCAGGGTTACGAAGTGGAACTGCTTCGCTACCCAGTTCGCACCGTAGCGGATTATGGATCGATGCGCGAGCTGTTTTACAAACGCTTGCGATGGATTGTCGTCATGCGGCACATGCGTCCTTGGGGCCATTTCGGCCTACTTCTGACGCAAGGGCTGCCTTGGTCCATTGCGGCGTTTGCGATTCGCCCCACATTGGTGGTCCTATTCAGCTATTTGGGCGCTTATTTCGCGCTTCGACTCGCCATGACGTGGATGATCGGCACTTGGGGTCTGAAGCGGCCGTTCTCCTGGAAGGACCTGCCGCTCGTTCTAGTATGGGACGCCGTCGCGTTTGTCATGTGGCTATCCAGCTTTCTCCGCAATACAATTCGCTGGCGTGGCGGTGAATATTACATCCGGGACGGAATGCTGGTCCCGGCTTCGCCTTCCAGTGACTAAGAAGATTGCGGTTGCCGGCGCGGGGATCTACGGCGCAACAGCCGCGAGTCGGCTTGCCGAGCATGGTCACAAAGTTGAGCTGTTCGATCCGCTCGGCATCATGCGCGCTGCTTCGGCAATCAATCAATACCGCGTTCACGCTGGGTATCATTATCCGCGCAGCCCTGAAACGATCGCCGAAATCTTGGAAGCGCGTGGCGAGTTCCTGGAAGCGTTTGCGCCGGCGATTGTCAAAGAGAGCCGTCATTTTTACGCGATCCCGAAGCAAGGTTCGCGGACGGAGCCAGAGGCTTACGAGAGGATCATGTCTCAAAACGGTCTCCCGCTCAAGCGCTGCCGTCCCGATTGGCTGGATTTCGGCTTTATCGATGCCTGCTACGAGGTTCAGGAACATCTTTACGATCCCGATATTCTTCGAAGCTTGATCGAAACACGCCTGCGGTCGCTTGGAGTGAAATTTGAGCAACGCGCTTTCTCGAACGAGATGCGCGCTGATTATGATTGCGTCGTCTGGGCGATCTACGGAATGGGTCCAAGCCGGGGCTTGTTCCAACCAGCGAAATATCAGATTGCTGAGAAGATCCTGATCGATCTTCCGGAAGCGCTACGGCGTGTCGCGCTGGTGGTCGTGGATGGCCCATTCACTGCGTTTGACCCTTACGGGAACTCCAGTCAATCGCTTTTCGGATCCGCGAAACATACGAACCATTGGTCGAGCGCCAATGACAATGGTCAGATCCCTGAACGCTACGCCGCGATCCTGAACGCACCTGAATTCGAGCCCGTAACATTCACTCACTTCGAGGCCATGCGCGCGGATTGTTCCTTCGCGGTTCCTGCAGCGAAGGATGCGATTTACCGGGGCTCCCGATTCACGATCCGCGTTGTTGAAGATAACCCCGAGCACGACCGGCGAATCCTTCACGTGCTGAACGGGGGGCCTGGTGAATTTCACATTTTTTCGGGCAAGGTGGTCAGTGCGGTGAAAGCAGCTCGCATTCTTTGCGACAGAATTGCCGATCATGCCTGACGGCCCGTCGTACGCAATGCTGGGCAGGGGACGATGGGCGGCTCGGATACAGAACATTCTCGACTCGCAGGGGCGTCGAGTGGAATTGATAGGTGAGACCCGGCAGCAGCCCCATGAAAGCGACGCAAGTTATCAGAGCCGCCTGTCAACACAAATGAGTGCAAGCGGCGCAGAAATCGCTTGGATTTGCATTCCGCCGGGTAACCAGATCCCTTTGATGATTGAAGCCGCGATAGCTGCGGGCCTACATGTCGTAGTGGAAAAACCATGGACCTGTTCACGATCGCAGACCGAGCACTTGATGACGTTGGCGAAGAACAACAGGCGTGTTGTCGCGATTCACTATGAGTATTGTTTTCTCGAAGCTGTGGAGCGATGGCGGCGTGATCTGCACAATGGCATTGGGCTCAGATTTGGCGGCCGATTCACGTTGAGTCGTCCGGACCGCTTAGGAATTTCAGCGCTGGAGAATCTCGGATGTCATTTGCTCGCAATCCGAGCGTATGCAGCACCTCTTTCCGAAATCTCAGAGATTAGTTGCGGCTATGATTTGCCGGATGAGCGCCGCCTCTGGGTTAAAAAGGGGGGAAATACCCTCGATGCGATTGATTTCTGGGGGACCCACGAACCTCTGATTCAGCGGTTTATCGCTGTGTTCGAAGCCGCGCTTTGTGGCGCTAGTTTCGCTCTAAACCTCGATTTTGCCTCGCGTGTTTTCGATGATGTCAAGGCTCTAAGGAGCAGCAATAACATACCTCCCACTCACGCGTAGAACGCTAGGCTTAATCGGCGTGACCTGGCGTTCAGCGATCACTCCTCCTGTTTACAAGATTTATTTTCGCGTTGGAATCAGCGGATTAGAGCGATGATGGCTCCCCGGCCTGCGAAACTGGTGCGATGAAGATGGATATGGAAGTACGTCGAATCACGCTCGACTTGACCTTGTGCACCTGCGAGCGTATAGTTTACTTCGTATGGAAACTGGCCCGTCCATGATGTTAGCAAACGAACCCGATATCAAGGACGCGTTTAATGAGGTTCTGGAGTGCGCGCTAAAGCTGCTTGGCAATAAGGAAGCTGCTATGCGTTGGCTTGGCACACCAGTTCGCGCCTTGAATTACGCTACGCCCATTTCACTGCTCGGTACACCGGAAGGGAAAGATGCGGTGCTGGGAGTGCTTGACAGGGCCGAATACGGCGTATTTTGACGGTTTGTTATCGCCTGTGCTGGCAGGGACACGCGGCTAACAGCGGATACGGCGCAGAAAAGCGCGGAGGCCGGTGGAATCCAAAAGGCATACCGGTAATCTATGCAGCCGCGACTGTGAGCCTCGCCGCACTAGAAATACTTGCTAACTCCGCATTCTTGCCTCAGGACTATACTGCGACCGAAATCCAGATACCAACGGAAATGCACATCGAGTATGTGGCCCTCGATAGCTTGCCGCGCGATTGGGATGCCCCTGTACCAATTTCCGAAACAAAAGATATCGGGGCGCGCTGGATTCAGCAGCAGCGATCGGGCGTTTTATGCGTTCCATCAAGCGTTAGTCCGACGGAAAGAAACTTCGTCATCAACCCGCGCCATCCGGACTTCCCTTTGATTACGTTCGGCTCGCCCAGGTCATTCAAATTTGATCCGCGCCTAAAAGCGGTTCATTCGGCCTAGTCGAAATCAGACTTGCCTTTAAGTGCAGATCGGCCTGTTAATCAGCTAAAAAGAACTGCTCATCCGCGCCCGACACCGGACACGGCGGCCCTGCCCCACTGACGCCGGCGTTCATTCGAAGTGTTCCGCCAATCGACTTGCGGCAGAAACATCGATGAATCGATGCGGTCCCGATATTTCAGCGCGATGTTCAGGAGTGAATCCAGGAGCGAGTCGGAGAGATAGTGAGGCTCCAGACCCATGTCGATTAGCTTCGAGTGTTTTGCGTTGTAGTAGTGTTGCTCGAATTCAACGCGAGGGTCAGGCAAATGATCAATATCGACGCGAAGGCCCAATTTTCGTCCGGCCGCCTGCACCAGGCGCGCGATTTCGAGCACCGAAAACTGCTCCGTAAATTGATTGAATACGCGGCACTCGCCCGGCTCGGCAGGATTCAGGCAAGCGATCTCGATACATCGAACCGTATCACGAATGTCCAGAAATCCGCGCGTCTGCCCGCCTTTGCCGTAGACCGTCAGCGGGTATCCAATTGCCGCCTGAACACAGAAGCGATTGAGAACAGTGCCGAACACTTCGTCGTAATCGAAGCGGTTAATCAGGGCTTCATCATACGCGACTTCATCCGTCATGGTTCCATAAACAACGCCCTGATTTAGATCGGTTGCGCGCAGCCCCCAGATTTTGCAGGCAAACATGATGTTGTGGCTGTCGTGAACTTTCGAAAGATGATAGAAGGACCCGGGCTGCTTCGGATAAGGAACTGTGTCCTTTCGTCCGTTGTGCTCGATTGTAATGTATCCCTCTTCAATATCGATGTTGGGTGTACCGTACTCACCCATGGTTCCGAGCTTGACCAGGTGGCAATCCGGTTGGAACTCCCGCAAAGCGAATAACAGATTCAACGTTCCCACGACGTTATTTACCTGGGTAAAAACCGCGTGCTTGCGGTCAATCATGGAATAAGGTGCAGCCCGTTGCTCAGCAAAATGAATGACTGCGTCCGGCTCAAAGGCTTCGATCGAAGAAGAGAGGAACTCATAATCCGTAACATCACCGACGTAAAGATCAATGGTGTTTCCCGTTAGGTCTTGCCACACCCGTAGCCGTTCTGATAAAGGGGCGATGGGCGTCAGTGTCTGCACTCCGAGTTCGTGGTCCCATTGACGGCGCGCAAAATTGTCGATGATTGCAAGCGAATGCCCCTTCGCTGACAGATACAGTGCCGTTGCCCAACCGCAATAACCATCTCCTCCAAGCACGCAGATCTTCATTTGGTGGATTTCTTACTCTCCTGTTTTTTTAGCCGCACTAAAATGATCAGACGAAATTAGTGCTCGCGATGTAACAGCGAAGTACTCCTCGCTGTAGAACTTACGACAACAGTACCTAGGAAAATCAACAGCGTCCCGAGCCATCGTTCCAAGCTCACCTGTTCCCGCAGGAAGACCTTGCCGAGCAGTGTGGAAAATACGTAGCCGGTCGCGGTGAGGGGTAGAACAAAACTGAGATCTGCGAGACTGAGCAATGCCATGCGCGAGAGCACTGCAAGGATCAGCGCCACGATGCCCAGTGCGACGTAGGGGTTCAGCATCGCTTGCAGATAAAAGAAGGGATTGACAGAAAGCGCCTGTGAAAAATGCCTCATGCCCCAAGCCAGGGAGAGGTTTCCAAACGGCCTTAATACCAATACGAGCGCCAGGAGGCGATATGCGCGGATTAACTTATTACGGCCTCGCTCCGGTAGACTGATGTCAGCCGGAAACACACTTCCGTCAGATTGTTTCTCAGTCAATACCCTGATTGTAACTAATTGCGGGCAAAACTCTTCCGCCGCAAGCACCTAAGCCGATGCGTGCAAAGCCGTTCCGAACACAATCGCCGCGAAGAACCACCTCATCGCCATCTTCCAGAAACAGCCTGGTTTCGCCATTCGGCAGGAGTAAGGGTTCGGCGCCTCTCCAGGTTTGTTCGAGCAGGCAACCTCGATTGCGTTTTTGTGGCCCGGAAACGGTCCCGCTGCCAATCAAATCGCCGGGACGAAGAGGGCATCCGTTGGAAGTATGATGGGCTACCATCTGCGCCAGCGTCCAATACATATCCTTGAATGACCCTTGGCTGACTAGCATCGGCTGTGCCATCGAGGAAGACCGCAACCAGACTTCCAGCGTGATGTCGAACGACGCCGGGCCAACGGTTTGGAGATAGGGAGGCGGCGAAGGATCGTGCTCCGCGGGTGACACTCGGAACGGCTCCAAAGCTTCGACAGTTACCATCCATGGCGAAATAGAGGTCGCGAAATTCTTACCCAGAAAAGGTCCGAGCGGCTGATATTCCCAGCGCTGAATGTCTCGCGCCGACCAGTCATTTAATAGACAGACCCCGGCGATGTGCTGCTCAGCCCGATGGATTGGAATTGGCTCGCCCATGACGTTGCCAGGGCCAATGAACGCGCCGAGCTCCACTTCATAGTCGAGTTCTTTCGAAGCGCCAAAGCGGCCTTCGCCTAGTTGTCCGAGCGGGCGGCGGACCTCCGTTCCGCTTACAACGATTGAAGACGACCGGCCATGATAGGCGATGGGCACATGTTTATAGTTCGGCAAAAGTGGATTGTCAGGCCGGAACATCCGGCCGACATTCGTCGCGTGCTCGATGGATGCATAAAAATCCGTGTAATCCCCGATCAGCGCCGGCAGCATCATTTTGCATTCCGCTTGTGCGATTAAGTCCCGCTTCGGCGAGCCTTTCGCGAGGGCCTTGCTCAGCTCGCGGCGAAGATCGCGGCGCTGAGTTGCGGGCAATGCCAGGTAGCCGTTAAGCGTTTCACCGGAAAGCCACGGCTCGAGGCCAAGTACAAAATCGCCGATAGCAACGCCGGTGCGCGGACGCGAATCAGTTTGTGTTCGAAAGACGCCCAAGGGCAAATTCTGAATCGGAAAATCGCAGCCGGGACGATTGGCGGATTCCACCCAGCTCTGCAATTTCAGATCGTGAGTTTCGTTGATCATGCTAACTTCCAGCCGATTTCTCTCGCCGAAATTTTACGAAGTACACTCATACTGTAATTAGGTGTTTTCGATGATCCGCAATGCTAAAGATCTCTCCCCTGACCAGAAAGCGGCTATCGAAAGTTTGTTAGAGCGACAGCTATTGGAGACGGAAGATATTAGCGTTCGAGCTATCCCCCCCACCAGAATCTCCGATGAACGCAAGCACGAATTGGTGCAACAGTTAAAGATGTATTTTGCTGAGGTGGACGCCCGTCGGAAGCCCGGGTCGTCCGAGGAAGCTGAGGACATTATAGACGAGGCGATCAGGAGCGTTCGCCGGGGTTATCGTTCGCATTAGTGAAGATCGTTCTCGATACCACAATTCTCGTTCGGGCGAACGAGCACTCGCACGGGCTTGCCCGCGAGCTGCTGTTAGGGATTATAGATAGCGTTGCCGAATTGTGCGGTTTGCTTTGGAAGCGCATCAACCTAAGCCCCAAAACGTCCTTTCCGCGGGGGAACGATTCCGCCTTGCCGCGCTTGTACGCGAAAACTTCTATCGCAATACGCGTGGAACGGTAAAGAGCAAGGCGCGTAGGCGGACTGTAGGAGTGCCCTTATATCTCGTTGAGAGGCTTGTCACGTTGAGGGAGGCCTCTCCTTTTGCAAAACCGGATAATCCTGTATTCTCCTCGCGTAATGGTACGCCACTGGACGCGCACAACGTCAACAGTCGTCTATTCAAAAGGATTTCTGGGGAGCTTGAATTTCCTGTCACATAGCACATCTTTCGTCATTCCGCGGCAACTTTCTGTGAAGCTCTCGGTATGCCGTTGAGTGATCGGGAGAAGTTGCTCGGTCACAGCAAGGCGCAAATGACTCAGCACTACACGCACTTCGATGTGCAGCGCCGCCTGGCTTTATCAGGAACAACTCGCGGACCGTATCATGCCGGAACGCGATCGGCGCATGCGTGATTTGATGAAAGCGGATATCGAAGGGCCGAAGCAGTGATCAACCGCTGGCCAGCTCTATAGCCCCGCAAGCCTAGCATTGGATGGCGAGATGTGTCAACCACACCGGTCCTTCTTACCAGAGTTGCGCGTCAAAATCCGTGCGGAAGAATGCAAATGGTGGACGGATAACGGACGGATAGACTGCTGATCTATTGGTAGTAAAGGACCTTATTGCGTTTGTTATCCTGGTTCGAGACCAGGAGGTCGGTGGTTGGCATCCACTCGCCCCGACCAATTAAATCCCTGAAATTATTGGTAGATACAGCGGCTGGCCGGAAGCAGCGGCGGTCACGTAAAAGTGTAGCTTTTCCACGCACAGGATTGTGTCCTGAACGATATCATGTTAGAGATCTCAACTTAAGATTGCGAGGTCAGTTTCATCGGGAAGAAGCTGACCAGGCAGACGCGTTGAGAGAAGAAGCTGCCTGAGCTGGGCAGCAGGGTATCGACCGAAGGATGTGCAGTTATGTTTGCTCCGAAGCTGCTCGGGCAACGGACGAGGGAAGCCGCAAGCTCAAGAGGCGACTTAGTGCATCGGCAGGCGCCTAGCCGCAGGTCGGGCGACCAGGCGCTCCTAGCTTCAAACTGGGCAAGTGTGATAGAGCGAGACGAATCGGAAGCCGGGCTCGGGGCTACTGGAGCGTCTCGCGTGTCACGGGATTTCGGCAACATCCATGTGTTTCCGCCTCAGCAGAGTGGCCAATCTCAAACACAGTCCCCGATTGCAGCATCTTCACGGGTAGCCGCCATACAGCCCAAGCTTGAGGTGGGTGGAGTCAATGACCCTTTAGAACATCAGGCGGATCGCGTAGCCGACCAGGTGATGGGCATGCCTGCCACCTCACTCTATAAAACCTCTCCTCCCACGCAACGTAGCAGGAAATGCGAAACCTGTGAGGAAGAGGACCGCAGGCAGCTCCAGACGAAGCCGGCCCGAGCGCCCGAAACCATCGGCCAGGAGGCGCGCCAAGGCGCAGGCCGCACCGACCGGATCGGCCATAGGATCGCCGGTCGCCTTTTCGTCGGGTCCGCTAGCGATCCGCTGGAGGCAGATGCTGAACGATCGGCGCGGCAACCCAATTCCGCCGCGATCCGTGTCGCCGCCAGCCCGCCATTGAGCGGGTTCGTTGCGCCTCCTATCGTGGCGAGCGCACTCGCGTCGCCTGCCCGGCCGCTCGACACGAGCACCCGCACGCATTTCGAGCAGCGATATCACTATGATTTCTCGACTGTATCCGTCCATGCAGGCGTGGCGGCCACTGAATCAACCCGGGCTATCGCGGCCCGGGCCTACACCGTCGGAAACCACGTGGTGCTGGGCGCGAGCAGTCCCGAGCGTGTTCTGCTTGCTCACGAATTGGCGCACGTGGTTCAGCAGAGCAGCGCAGCAACGCCCTGGGTACAACGTCAGCAGGCGTCCCCAACACCGCGCAAGGACTTTGTGTTCATCATGGGCAGCGACCAGCAGGGCACGTCCAACCCGTTCTACACGAACGCCACAAGATATTTTCGCGCCCACCTGCCAGCAGCGACATTCGTGGAGGACCAACGGAACTTGGCGGATTTGCTGAACTGGGTGTCGACAAACGTCAAAGAACCCATCGGCAACCTCTATATCGTCTCTCATGGGAACGAGGATGGCACCATGCAATTTGGCCTCAACCCCGGGACGACAAGTATCGATGTTGTGGACTTGCGGAACGCGTTGCACCCTAAGGGCGGCGGGACAAGCACCCTGACCTCCGTCGCCACGGTGATCGATTGGCAGACCAAGATCCATATCAAGGGATGCGATATCGGCCGCACACAAGAGATGGTGCTACTGATCGATGAAGCATTCGGCGGGGCAGGCACGGTGACTGCGCCAACGCACGAGCAAGGATATAAGGTCGACACCACACTAGGCACACAAGCTCGTCAAGAGGCGCACGATACCCGCATGGCAGCGTTTACGGCCGGGCTGCCCGCGCTCCCCGCGGAACCCGGTCCGATCGACCCGAAGCTTACGGGTGCCGCACGGCAAAAGGCCAAGCAGGAGCACGATGCTGCAGTGCAGGCGCGCAAGGTTGCGCAAGCAGCGCGCCAAAAAGCGATTCGAGACGAGGAAACTCGCATCACCCCCGAGCTCGCTGCTCTTGCCGAGAAAGCCGCCACCGTCGATCTGCTCTCCGGACCGATGTTTCAACGCCCGGGAACGAATCTGTTCACTGCGACGGAAGTCCAGCCAGAGGTTGATCGCCTGTACGGGCACCTCTCCGCGGATCAGCGCAAAGCACTAGTCCAGCGGCTCGTTGCGCGTGATTCAGGAACAGCTGGCGATCAGAAAGGTCAGAGGGTCCAGCGCATTACCCCCTCGAAGGAAACCATGGGGGAACCGGCCTCACTTGCGGAAGCCAAAAACTTGTATCGGCAGCAGTTTAAGGACAATCATTTCACGCCGACGACGATGACCCAGCATCAAAGCGCAACCGGCGGCGAGGTGACGCTCGAGATTACCATCCAGGGGACGACGCATCCGCCCGGCGTCGACCCCTCCGATTACACGCTGATCCTGACCGAGAGTAGAAAGGACGACGCGGCAATCACCGCAGAGGGTAAGGCGAACACGAACAATCCCGACCGCTATCAATGGCGCATCGAACGTACCCACGAGAACTCTGGAAATTCGACGTTCACCGCCGTGGGTGAGCGGGTGATTGCATATCTGCACCATGGCTCGCTCGATGTGGGCCCCCACGAGCACTTCGGTCGGTCCGAGGACTACGGCGATTTTTATACGACCGTCAAGCCGCTCCCACCGGGGTTGCGCGCACCTTCTACAATGCCGCCTTTATCATATCCAACTCCTCCTCCGCTTATTCCGTGACTCAGTCTGAAGTTCTCCGATCCTTACCTACGTTCATTCGAAGACGAGCGCCACGCGCGAGTCACACTCTATTGCTCTCGAATAAGATGCTTCACGAACTGGCGAGAGTGCTCCGCTACCCGCGGTTGCAGACGTTCTACAGCCTGACTGAGGCCCTTGTATACGAGTACGTAAGCTTTCTTCGTCAATGCTCGGACACTGTGACGTTGAACCCTCTCGTAATCGCCCCGATCCGCGACGTAAACGACCTTATCGTGATGCAAACCGCGATTATCGGGGAAGCCGACGTACTATGCAGCAGGGACGATGATTTCTTTGGGGACCCCGCAGGTGAATACCTGAACGAGTTCGGAATTACGGTTCTTGACGATATCGCACTCAAGCAAAGACTGCGTTTGTAAGTACCAGAAGCCTCCTTACGCAAAGGACTATCAGCCGTCAAGATCGAGTCCGAGTGCTCTTAATTCCGCGATAGGCTCCTCGAAGGAGCACGATCCGAACGAGTGCGCAAAATCGCGTCGAGCCTCAGCGATTTCATCCGCTCGAAGCGACCAGGTGCGCCAGTGGGCGGATTCGTCAAACCAAAAAGCAGCCGGGTCGATCTCTTCAAGAATCGACGCAATCTGCCGCTCGCCGTGCCAGGCGAACGCCGCGGCCAGAAACACGTTGAGGAAACCT
>JAFASD010000438.1 GCA_019244945.1 Acidobacteriaceae bacterium
GGCGTGTAGTTCGCATTTTGCGCAACGCTCTGCGAAACGCTGCGTAATTCTAAGCTGACTGGCAAATGCGAAAATCCATTATGCAACTCTTAGCACGTTACATGATCGTTTTGGGAGCAGCAGCAGCTCTTGCCTTCGGGCAATCGAAAACACCCACTGCAGCCGAATCGCTTGCGCAAACTTTTGATTACATCAATCAAAAGGTTCTCGTGATGTCTCAGGATTTCCCGGAGTCGAAGTATGACTATCGGCTGAAACCCGAAATGCGTTCCTTCCGAGAAGTGATCGTGCATATCGCTTCTGGAATCGCATACGCCGCCAAGGCTGGCCGCGGCGAAAACGTCCAATGGGACGAGCTCGCCGCTAAGGACTACGCGACCAAAGCGGATTGCGTGGCGCTGATGCAAAAGTGGATTGCGGAGGCGAACACGGCGTTGAAGCAGAATCCTGGAGGTCTGCACGGCTCGCTCGAGCCGTTTCTGTCAGTGCTGCAGCATTCGTCCGAACATTACGGTCTGCTCGTCGGGTATTACCGTGCGAACGGGCTGGTGCCTCCAGCTTCACGTCCGAAAAAATGAGCGAATTCCAGCCTAGAAGTGTTAACGGCGAAGCTCCGGTAGCAGTTCTCTAAGGCTGACAGGCGCCAAAGTCCCTGGTTATCGCGTGTGCTTCAAACACAAAAGCGCCGTCGCTTTGATTGCGTTTTTTGCCTTGCAGGGTCATCCGATCACCTGGCTTAATACTGATCGAGTCGGCGGAAAGCGCGTAAGTCCGCTGGTTCTTCTCGTCAGTCACGTTCATCCCATTTGGCCCGGAGCGAACACAGCCCGTAATGGAGCTTTTCTTACTTCTATGGTGAACGATAACAACGGTTACAACTATTGCTACAGCCGCGCTCGCCACAACAATTCCGGTTACGATTAGGTTGGCATCAGTCCCAATACTATTAGCGCGAGAGGGCCTCGTGAGTGCCGCGATTAGAATCGCGATTAGGATTGCATGGCAAAGGCGTCTGGCAAGCATGTGACCTGTTAGTAGGGGGATATTTTTGATTCGCTTGATTTCTTTGGAGTATACGCCAACACTAGCCTGATTACTTTTGAAACCGGTGGCAAGTCGTTCAATAACTTATCACCGCACCCCAAACCACGCACTCCTGATCGACCCGCGAGGAATGGGCTAAACTCGGCGGCGCTCGCGCTTCAAACGCTCCGCCAGAAACATCTTCAGCAAAGATTGATAGGGCACATCTCGCTTATTCGCAAGGATTTTGAGTTCTTCTAACATTGCGACCGGAAGCCGGAGCGAGATGGTGCGCAAAGACGGCTTAAGATTTAAAAAGTTTCGCCGTTTCGCCTGCGACCACTCAACATATTCGGTCGAATCATGAGTGGCCCAGAATTTGCGCTCCTGATCCTCTGACCTAAATTCAGGAACCCGCTTCTTCATGTCTTCTGTAGATCTCCTGCTCTTTGAGGTTCATATCCCGAACCGATATGACGCGAATGAGACCGCGGCGGATGGTGCACGCGACAAACAGTTTCCTCCCGCTGCTCGTCTGGCCCAGCGCATAGTAGCGTTTTTCCTGTTTTGAGTGGCGGACATCACTTCTAGTGATTAGCGGCTCGTTAAAAAACAGATCCTCTGCTTCTTCCGGCGTGACTTGATGTCGATCCCAATTCTTCTGCGCGTTACTCTCGTCCCAATCGAATCCGAGACAGGTCTCGAACGGATCCCGTCCGACCATTTCTAGAGTATATGCCAAACATATACAAACAGCGCAGATAGTCTCACGCGAAGGCGATCTCGCCAGGGTTGTTCTAGCTTCCTAATCGTCCTCATCTACCCGTCGCGTTTGCGACCGTCTGATTTGCAGAACTCCGTTTACGGGTGACAGGCCAGGAATGGAGCCGAAGTTATCTTATGCGACATCATCTGCGGCGAGATGCCCATGCGGAAAAAAGAGCTGGGGTCAATAAGGTCAGCCGGTTTCAGGTCGGCCATAGGCGCTCCGAATTTCGCCAATGCCGCATAGACAGCTTCAGCATTCTTCGCTTCCGGCTGGACAAGAGTATCAAGGTCTTTGGTGGCGCGCGGTTGCGCATGGATGGCAACCGCATAGCCGCCCACGATGAGATATTTAACGCGGTGTTCGTTGAACGCGGACAAGAGTTCTTTGAAGTCGCTGCTGAACATCGCGTGTTGATTCCTTCAGTTGGTATGCCATGATCGACAGTTCAGCCGCAGTGTCCAGCCGTTCATGAATGGGGCGGCTCTGCCAGTAGCGGTACTCGTCAGCCTTCATCTCATCGAAGTCGGTGTACTTGCGGATGGTCTTGTCCATGCCCCTGTTTCTAGCATAGGGGGAGGGTAGCGTCTGAAAAAGCGCCTTCAAAGAGTTACTTGACAACTGAATAATCTCCTCGACCGGATTCCAGCGCTATGCGTGTCTTTGCGCGGCGGGTACAATGGCCGTTTACTATGCGCCGCTTGATCGCTTGCTTGTT
Organism: Acidobacteriaceae bacterium; assembly: GCA_019244945.1. Lineage (GTDB taxonomy): Bacteria > Acidobacteriota > Terriglobia > Bryobacterales > Bryobacteraceae > Bog-105. Next base: position 2,508 of record JAFASD010000438.1, read on the forward strand.
CCTGAGCAGTTGTACTCTTCTCGCCAACCCGCCCATCGATTCCAGCTATTTCGCCGAAATGCATTATCGCTTGATCGGCCCCTTTCGCGGCGGACGCACCGTTGCGATTAGCGGAGTGGTTCAGCAGCCCAACGTTTACTACATGGCGCCGAATAACGGAGGTGTCTGGAAAAGCACGGACTACGGAAACACCTGGACGCCCATTTTCGATGGTCAGGATACCGGTTCCGTAGGAGCGCTTGCCATCTCGCCCTCTGATCCGAAGATCATATACGTGGGTAGCGGCGAAGGCTTACAGCGGCCGGATCTGTCAGTCGGAGACGGCATTTACAAATCGACCGATGCGGGGAAAACGTGGGAGCATCTCGGCCTGCGCGACGGTCAACAGATTGCTTCGATCATCGTCGATCCGCAGGATCCCAATCGCTTGTTTGTCGCCGTTCTCGGGCATCCGTACGGTCCGAACAAAGAGCGCGGCGTGTATCGATCCACTGACGGCGGTAAGTCCTTCCAGGCTGTCTTACAAAAAGACGAGAACACCGGTGCTGTTGAGGTAGCATTTGATCCCAGCAACGCGCAGACGATTTATGCCGATCTGTGGGCCGCTCGGCAAGCGCCCTGGGAAATCGGCAACTCTTTCAATGGACCAGGCAGCGGATTATACAAATCGACGGATGGCGGCAATACGTGGAAACAGCTTACCAGCGGACTTCCGACGTTTGCCCAAGGACTGGGGCGGATCGGTTTTGCTATCGCTCTAAGCGATCCCAAACGGATGTATGCCCAAGTGGATGCCGCTCCGGCTTACGGAGGCACCTACCGATCGGATGACGCCGGCGAGAGTTGGCGCAAAGTGAACAACGAGAACCGAATCTGGGGGCGTGGATCTGATTTTGCGTCCGTGCATGTCGACCCAAAAGACGAAAACAAAATCTACGTCGCGAACACGACGACTTACAGGTCAACCAATGCCGGACAAACCTTTATCGGGATAAAAGGCGCGCCTGGCGGAGACGATTACCACACGATCTGGATTAATGCGCAGAATCCCGACATTATTTTCCTGGGTGTTGATCAAGGCGCGACTCTCAGTGTGAACGGCGGCAAGACCTGGAGCTCCTGGTATAACCAACCCACTGCGCAGTTTTATCACGTCATCACAGACAACCGCTTTCCCTATTGGGTGTATGGCGGGCAACAGGAAAGCGGGTCGGTGGGTGTGGAAAGCCGGAGCGACGATGGCTCAATCAGTTTCCGCAACTGGCATCCCGTTGGGGACGAAGAGTACGGGTATGTCGCCCCGGATCCCCTGAATCCGGATCTCATTTACGGCGGCAAAGCGACCCGTTTCAACTGGAAAACGGGGGATGTGCAGGACATCAGTCCCCAAATTCTTCGCGGGCAGTATCGATTCGTGCGCACGATGCCGCTTCTGTTTTCGCCAGTCGATCCTCACATTTTATATCTCGGCTCAAATATTTTATTCAAGACCACCAACGGAGGAAATAGCTGGGATGTCATCAGTCCCGATCTTACGCGCAAGCAGTGGGACATGCCTTCGGTAATACAAGCATTCGAATCCCAGGACCCGGAAAAAGGACAACATCGCGGCGTGATTTACACGATTGCGCCGTCGCCTAAGGACGTCAACTTACTCTGGGCAGGCACCGATGATGGTTTGATTCACGTTACGCAAGACGGCGGAAAGAATTGGCAGGATGTTACACCGCCTGGCCTAACTCCCTGGAGCAAAGTATCGCTCATGGACGCGTCGCATTACGACAACGGGACGGCGTATGCTGCGATCAACCGGTTCCGGCTGGATGATTTAAAACCGCATATTTACCGCACCTACGATTTCGGAAAGACATGGAAAGAGATTGTTAATGGCCTGCCGGATCGTGCTGTCGTGAACGCGGTGCGAGAGGATCCGCAACATAAGGGGTTGCTCTTTGCAGGAACCGAGCTGGGGATGTTCGTCTCCTTCAATGATGGCGATAATTGGCAATCTCTTCAATTGAACCTGCCGGTTACTTCGGTTCGGGACTTAGTCATTCACGACGATGACTTAGTCATTGGGACACATGGCCGCTCGTTCTGGATTCTGGATGACATCACCCCGCTGCGGCAAGTGAATGAGGGTCTTCAGAGCAAAGCATATCTGTTTGCGCCGGAGAAAGCGATCCGGTGGCGATGGAATCGCAATACGGACACGCCGTTGCCGCCCGAGGAACCAGTCGGGCAGAACCCTCCCGATGGAGCGATTATCGATTACACGATCCCTTCCAGCAGCGGACGGGTGACGCTCGAGGTTTACGATTCGAAAAACCAGTTGCTGCGGAAATATTCGAGTGAGGACAAGCCGGAAACTACCGAGGCCCAGTTACAAAAGGAGTTGAATGTTCCTACCTATTGGGTGAGGCCTGAACAGATTCTCTCCGCTACGCCCGGGATGCATCGCTTTGTGTGGGATCTCCATTATGCTTCCCCGAGAACGTCGGTTCACGAATATCCGATATCGGCGATCTACAAGAATACTCCGCGCGAGCCGCGTGGCGCTTGGGTATTGCCCGGCACTTACACGGTCAAATTGACCCTGGCGGGACAGGTCTATTCACAGCCGTTAACAGTAATTATGGATCCGCGCATAAACACCCCATTGTCGGGCCTTGAGCAGCAACTTTCACTTTCGTTGCGGCTAACGGATATGATGCGCCGAGATGACGATTCGCTCTCACAGATTCGCTTGCAAAAGGCCCGTGGTACTGCGAAAACGGCCTCTCTGACCCGGGAATTGACTTTACTAGGCAACCAGCTCGACCAGGTATTTCAAGTCATTCAAGGTTCCGATAACACGCCGACAACTCAGGCCGCCGCCGCGGTTGAGAATCTGCAAAACACGCTCCAACAACGATTGGATCAATGGAAGCAGTTGCAAGCTCAACCCGCTCCGAAATAACGCTTTCCCATCTCCCGTAAGAATGCGAGCGATTCCGCCATTTCTTCCATTCCGTTCATACCATCTTCGATACTCACCCAGCCGGAATACTGATGCCCGGCCAGGATGCGAAAAATCGCGTTGTAATCGTTAAGTCCTTTGCCGGTGACGCCGTGAAGCAGGTTCGTGGAGTAACCACGCGTACCATCGCTTTGTTGCAGATCCTCAAGAGTTGTACCTGCGGCCAGATAACGGTCGCTCGCATGCATGCTGACCACGCGATCGGCAACTTTTTGTAACAACTGCAGGGGATCATCGCCTGCAACGATCGCATTCGAAGGATCGTATTGCACGCCGAAGTTGTCGCGATCCTCGACTGCGTTTACGATTTCGACGAAACGGTCCATTTTTTGAGCAAACTCAGGATATTTCCAGAACCCGTCTTTATAGTGGTTCTCCATTCCCAGAACGATATCGTATTCTTTCGCGACCGGCAGCACTTTCTCGAACGCGTCGAGAACCCATTCTCTACCTTGCTGCCAATCGACGTCGGGATAACGCTGGCCGCTGAGGATTCGGCAGACGGCACGCGGGCCGCCTAAACGGCGAGTAATGCGAATCATCTCCGCTTCCCGATCGATTTCGCGCTGGCGTTTATCGGGATCCGGCGCGGTGAAATCTGGAGAACAGCAGAGCATCGGCATGGCGAATCCGGCGGAATGAATGGCCTCGCCGACGCGATCGAGATAGTCATCTTCGAAGCTCGTGAAGAAGCCCTCGTACATCTCGAGACCGTCGGCATCCAGTTGCTTCGCCATTTCGATCCAATCGAAAACCGACATCTGGCGACCCGCGATCTGTTCGAGATAGCACTTGGGGAAAGCGGAAATTTTCAGCGCCATCAGGGCGTCAGAACCGCTTTCACGTACTCGCCGCGCTCCATCTTTTCAAAACAGTCCAACCACTGGGGCAGCTTCGCCACTCGGCTGATAATCGGATCCAATTTGATTTGGCCGGAAACAATCATCGAGATGACCCGTTCCCAAATGGGCCAGTTGTGCGAAAAGCTGCCGGAGATTGTAGCGTTTTTCTGAACCAGGGGATCGAGACTGAATTGTATCGGCTGCGGTCCCCAACCGACCTTGATGATCTGACCATTGGGGCGCACGGTTTGCAAAGCGACTTGGAGCGTGGCTGAAACGCCGGCAGCATCGATGGCGACATCTACGCCGAGGCCGTCGCCGAGGTGCGCAACGTAATCGGCGACGCCTCCCTCGAGTGTTATGTCTGCTCCCAATTCGCGAGCCACGGTGAGGCGAAAACGGTCGCTCGGCAGGCCGGCCACAATGACGCGACCCGCGCCGCTCAATTTCGCCATCAATGCGCAGAGCAACCCGATCGGCCCCGGACCGAGCACCAGGACGTTGTCGCCCGGCCGAATACGGCCATTCACGCAGACTGCATTGTAGGCAACGCAGCAAGGCTCGGTGAGAGCCGCCTTATCGAATGTTACGTTCTCCGGGATACGGTGCAGACATCGCTCCGGAACACGTACGTATTGCGTCATCGCTCCGTCAACTCCGTATCCGAAGCCGCGCCGCGCTGGATCAAGGTTATACATGCCGCAGCGGCTCAGGGGAGAAGACTCATCGATCACCGCCGCCGTCTCACTCACCACGCGATCTCCTTCTTTGAAGCAGGCGACACCAGAGCCCGCCTTTGCGACCGTGCCCGCGAATTCATGCCCCAGAATGCACGGGTAATTCACCGGCCAACTGTTCGATCCCCGCCACTGATGCAAGTCGCTGCCGCAAACGCTGACTGCGCCTACGCGCAATAACACATCGCGTTCGCCAATCTGCGGTATTGGCATATCGCGCAGTTCGACGGAAAAGGGCTCGTGACCATAGTTCACCAGTGCCGGCATGATCTCGCTCATGCCACGCTGCCCTTTCCGATTTCGACTTCACCGAAGGCATGCACCTTTTCGCAAATGAACCGCAGCATACCTTCAATATCGCCCTGGGCAGTCCGAAAGGAATGCGCCTCAATGGCGAGAGGAGCGCCGATCACAACCAAAGGCGCGCCATATTTCGGCGTGTCGATCGCCTGTTCGATGGTTAAACCGCCGACTGCTTGCACGGGAATCGACACGGCGTTCACTACATCTTTCAGGCGATCCAACGGTGTTGGAGGGCGCTCGCCGCGTTGTTGGCGAAGCGTCCTCATGTCGTAACCGATGTGATGTATCACGTAATCGCAGCCGAGTTCTTCGAGGAGTTTCGCGCCTGAAACAGAATCAGGCATTGCCATGTTGTCGCCCATTACTTGAACGCCGAAGTCCCGGGCTGCTTTGACAACCAGCTCCACGGTTTCGGGGTGTGCTTGCCCCATCACCACGACCATGCTCGCTCCGGCTTTGGCCGTCAGTTCCGTCTCCAATCCGCCGCCGTCCATGATTTTCAGATCGGCGATGATGGGCACGTCGGGATGACGGGCGCGCAACTCGCGTATGGCGTGCATGCCTTGGGCGATGATGAGGGGCGTTCCGGCTTCGAGCCAGTCCACGCCGGCTCGGATTGCCATCTCCGCGGTTTGAATTGCTTCCTGTAAGTCTGTGAGATCGAGCGAAAGTTGGACGACTGGCTTCATCAAGCGTACGAGCCGCGTTGTTACGCCGACCCCGCCTGCGCGCGTTCTGACCGGCCTAGCAATTCCTTCAGGACTTCGGCTGCATTCACGGTGCCTTCGCGGAACTCTATGCCTTCGTGTTGCTCGTGTTCAAAGGAAACGTGACCCGAGTTGAGACCAGCGAGCATCTCTTCGAACAGTCGTGCCACGCTTTCTGAAAATCCGGCGTGCGTAAAGGTGGAAGCCGCGGCACTCAGAGGTACCGCTTGAGCGTGGACTTCGTGATTCAGGATTGAGCTGAGTATGGCTGCGATGTCATCGGGGCAGTAATCTTCCGGCCCGGTCAGCTCAACGATTCGAACGCCGTTCGTCGGATTTATCAAGCTCTCGGCGGCTATGAGGCCGATATCCTTTGTCGCGATCATCGGTATTTTGCGGTTCGGCGTTAGAAAGGTTGGCAAAATCCCGTTGGTGGCGGCCATGGGAACCACAGGCGCCCAGTTCTCGAGGAAGTAGGCCGGGCGCAGGATTGTCACATTTGTCGCTAAGGAGGTCAATACCGATTCGGCATAGTGCAGACCGCGAATAGGTCCGGTTCCGGAAGCCAGATGGCCCGCGATGGACGAAAGGAAGACCACATGAGGGATCCCGCTTTCGCGCGCAGCTTTTGCAAGTGAGTCGGCAACCAGTTTCTGAGTGGCTGACAAATCTGTGGCGTCATAATTTGGCGGGACCAGAAAATACGCCCCTTCGGCATTCGCAAGAATGCGCGTTAAACCGACTGTATCTTCGAGCGATCCCACCGCCACCTGGGCACCTTTTGCGCGCCAGGATTGGCCTTTTTCTTCGGTTCGGGCGATTACAGTAATCGGCTTCCCTTGCGCGAGCAGCGATTCAGCAACCACGCTTCCGGTTTGGCCTGTTGCTCCGGCAATGACGTACATATTTCCTCCTGCTTGGCTGTAACTACCAGAATCAGGGCTGTGTTTTCGCGGTCGCAACTCGCGCTGTAGCTGAATTGCGGCGCGCCGCTGAACTGCTCAAGGCGAGCAGTTCTTCAATTCGTTGACTGATGGTCTCTTCCTTGAGCGCATTCGCCTCGCCCAGGGGCGGGGTTTGGTAATGGATGAATCCTTTTCGATCGATGAAGATCAATTGAGGAACCACGAAACGATCCGCCATCGTGAATCCCATGAATGCCATCATTTGATCCTGAGGCGCGTAGCCGACCGGGAACCCGACCTCGAAATTCTTGGCGAAAGCTTGGATGAGTTGTTCGTCGCTGGTATTGATGGCGACATCGAGCGCCTGGAAACCCCTGCCGCCGTACTCTTGTTGCATTTTGGTCATTACTTTGGAAGCGGCCTGGCAATGCGGGCACGTGGTCAAAATA
>JAFASD010000007.1 GCA_019244945.1 Acidobacteriaceae bacterium
AGAGAATGGAATTGTGATTCGGGTAGACGCTATAATCCCAACTGGTTCCCGCCAGGATCACGTCGCCGCTCTTGTCCACATCGATGGAATACCCAGAATCGTAGGTGGCGGGGCCCTTGTAGGAGTAAGCGGCGAGAAGTGACCCACTGGAACTAAATTTCAAAACGACGGCACAATTCCCATTGCTGTAGCTCTCAGCCGCTACATACAGATTGCCGCCGCTATCAAGGGCCGTGTCATAGCCCACGTCAAAGCTCTAACCTCCCCAGGTCCTGCTCCAAAGTAGGTTTCCCGAGCGGTCGAATTTCAGGATCAGGGCATCATACCAGCCGGCTCCAAAGCTGTCTGTTGAACCGACCACATAGACATTCCCGAGGCCGTCTACAGCCACACTGTTACCACTTTCGTTGCCGGGACCACCCCAGGTGCGACTCCACACCAACGAACCTGAAGAGTCGTATTTCAGGAGAAGAACATCCACACCCCCAGCGCCAAAGCTTGAGGTCGAGCCCGTCGCATAGATCGCTCCGCTTGCAGGATCCACCGCGATACCACTCACGGAATCGGCGCTGGCGCCTCCCCAGGTATGTGCCCAGTCCTGACCAAGCGCAGTTGCGCTGCTCATCGTCATCGCTATAACAAAAACGGCGAAGAATCTAGCCACCAATCCGGACGAACTCGGCGTTACCCACTTCTGGGCCGCGTTCAATGACAAAACTGGTCTCATCACGCTTCTCTTTTCGCTTTTCCTGCCTCGCTGTGCAAGTGTCATAATGCGACATAACTTGACATGCAGGCGGAAACCGCTAACAAACGGTCCCGAAGTGGAACCGATAGTACCCCGCTGCCGCTGCATAGTGCCTCACGCGACGAGCCTTCCTCAAGACCCGAGGAAGACCGCCTGGAATCCTGGAAGGAAATTGCCGCATTCATCCAGCGCGACGAACGGACCGCCATGCGTTGGGCGAAGGAACTCGGCATGCCGGTCCGACGGACTCCCGGAAGTAAGCGGAGCCGCATCTTCGCGTCCCGGGAGGAAATCTCCAAGTGGCGTCTCGGACGTGTGGAACCATCTTCGGTGCCCGTTGCAGGGCTCCCCAGGGCATGGTCCCGCAAACGTTTGGTTGCAGGCACCGTTGGACTATGTTCGGTCGCGCTGCTTGCGGCAGTTGGGGTTGCGATTTGGCATGCATTCCAGCCACACCCCCAACCCGCACGAGTCAGCTTCAGAGAACGTTCTATCGAGGTGCTCGATGCCCGAGGCAATCGGGTATGGACCTATGACTTCGGCCGGAATATCGATCTGTCAGCTTTAGATGGACCAAGAGGAATCGAGGATTTTGTCCGGATAGCTGATCTGCGGGATGACGGGAGCCGGGAAGTTTTGGTTGCCGCACCATTCCGTCTTGGCAATAATCCGAGTGACCCGCCAGACCTGGAGGTCGATTGCTTTTCACAAACCGGCAAACGTCTTTGGAAGTATCTTCCACGGGAGAAATTCCGCTTCGGGACTCATGAACTGCAGGGGCCTTGGTACTCCGAAGCGATTCTGATTTCCGATCGAAGTCCAGTGCATACGATCTGGATTGCGTTTAGCCATGACGTATGGGGCAACTCCTACGTCGTAAGTCTCGAGCCGATTGACGGCCGTGCGGCGGTCCGATATGTGAATACCGGGGTAATTCATAGCCTGTATGAGCTCTCCACTCCTCGCGCCGTATACCTGCTCGTGGGTGGGTTCAACAACGAGCATGACGGCGGAAGTCTTGCGATAATCGACGAACGCAAAGCATTTGCCGCCTCACCGCAAACCGCCGGTACGCGACATAAATGCTTAAGTTGCCCGCAAGGTTCCCCCGACTATTATTTCGTGCTGCCGCGGTCGGAATTGAACCAATTCCGGAAAGTCTACGAAAACGCCGTATCGAGTATCCATGTCGAAGAAGAAGAAGTTACTGTTCGCACGCAGGAATTAGGTCCGCGAGAAGACGGGGTGGCGAGGTTATTCCTGTTCCGTGCGGCGGATACGCTTCGCCCAAGCTCAGTGAGATACGATTCTAGTTATGACATGCTGCACCGAGAACTCGAAAAGGCGCATCTCGTAGGCCACAGCCTGGAGACCTGCCCTGAACGCCTTCATCCGTTCCCCATCAGGATGTGGACACCTTCTACAGGTTGGACAGAGGTTCATCTGCCACCGAGGCCGTTTAACCAGTAAAGATGTTGGACTCGCTTTCGGATCGAGAATCTAAGAGCGTGCCGATTATGGCTGCGCCAGGGGATTAAATCAAGATCGTTTCGGTAACGCCCGCACTGCGCCGGTCGAAATGCCTCCATCGACTAGCAGTGTTTGCCCGGTAATATAGCGGCTCGATTCCGAGGCGAGGAAGACAACGGCGGAATCGAGATCGCCCGGTTGTCCTGGGCGCTTCAGAGGGATGCGATCCGTTAGATACCCGACCCAGTCTTGGTCTTCGTACATGACCTTGTTCTGCTCAGTTCGGAACCATCCGGGGGCCAGGCAGTTGACCGTAACTCCGTGCTTTCCCCAATCGTCGGCAAGACTCATGGTCAATTGCTTGATGCCGCCTCGGCTCGCGCCGTAGGGCGCCAGGCCTGCATAGCCGTTTACGCTGGTAACTGAACCGATATTGACAATTCGCCCGTAGCCGCGTGGAATCATACGCCGCGCGACGGCCTGGGCAACGAAAAAGCTTCCGCGTAGATTGGTCTCGAGAATCGCGTTCCAATCGTCCCAGGTCACGTCGAGCGCCGGTTTGCGGATATTCATTCCGGCATTGTTTACCAGAATGTCGATGTGCCCGTAGGCCTGTTCCGCTTCGGCAGCCATGCGTTCAATGCTCTGAAGATCTCGAACGTCGAGCGCGAGGGGCAGGGCGCGTCTTCCCAAACTTTTGATTTCCGCCTCAAACTGGGCCAGACTCTCACGCGTGCGGCTGGTAAGGACAAGATCTGTCCCAGCGTTCGCGAGGGCACGCGCAAACTGCTGGCCGAGGCCCCTGCTTGTGCCGGTCACGATTGCCACACGGCCGGAGAGATCAAAGAGTGGCGCGCTCATGAGCGTTCGCTCGGCGTAAGGATTACTTTCATCAAATTGGCTTCGCGCGCGTGCAGCCGTTCGAACCATTGCGGTCCTTCTTCGAGAGGAGCAACCATGCTAATGAGCGGCTTCACGTTCACCGCGCCTCGCGCGAGCATGTCAATGCATTGTGGATATTCTCCGGCGGAGGCGGCAGAACCTTGCAGCCGGATCTGGCGACTCACAACGATTTGCAACGGAATCTCGGCAGTCGGGACTACGTTGCCGATCAGCACCACCGAGCCTCCTTTTCGGACACTTTCGACCGCAGTTTTGATCGTGGCCGAACTGCCGACTGCCTCAAGCGCCACATCGACGCCGCCTTCCGGCGCGAGCCGTTGCATCTCAGGCTGAATATCGGCCGTCTTGCCGTTGATGGTAGCGGTGGCGCCGAGCTGTTGCGCGAGTTGTAATCGCGATTCGTCGATATCGACGACATAGATGCGGGAACAATGTGCTTCTCGCAGGGCTTGCAGCACGAGCAGCCCGATCATGCCGGCTCCCACCACCAACGCCGTTCCGTTTTCAGGAACATTGGCGAGCGAGACAGCGTGAACCGCAACGGCCAGAGGCTCCACCATTGCAGCCTCTGGAAAAGCAATATTGGACGGCAGCGCGTGAACGATGCGATCGGGCACGACCAGGTATTCCGCGAAGGCTCCAGCGCGCCGGTACTCGGGCGTCGAGACACCCAGCACTTGCCGGCGGTCACACAGATTCACTTCGCCTCGACTGCAATAGTCACAGACCCCACAGTAGACTGTGGAATCGAAGGTGATGGGCTCGCCTTCGCGAGCGCCGCTTACCTCAGGCCCCACAGCTGCGATGGTGCCGGCAGCTTCGTGTCCCATGACAATGGGAGGAATGCGCCGGCCGGATCCGCCATCGTATCCATGCACATCGCTGCCGCAAATGCCGCAGGCCTGGACTCGAACGAGAACCTCGCCGGGGCCGGGCCGCGGCATGGGAAGATCTACGATTTCGAGACGACTGTACTCGGAAAGCAGCAGAGCCTTCATGCTTGAATCGTAGCGAAACGGTGGTTCGGTATTCCTCGATTTTTTGTATAGGGTTCATTCGTTTGTAATGTATGCTTAACCATGGTTCAGTAAAGGCGAACTCGAATGGATCCCCGCGTTTGCCAGGCGTGCGGAGGGAGAATCCGGCGTTCTCGCCGCACAATATCGGAGCGGTTCCTGTATGTTGCTGCTTTCCGCTGTGAGGACTGCAAGGTCCGTTCCCGCATCTCCTTTTGGGACCGGGTAAGGCGAGCGCGTTTTGTGTCCTGTCCGCAATGCGGCCGGACGGATTTAACGATTATGGCGAAGAGAGATCGCGTAGACCGTTTCAGCAAGCATCCAATTCGGCTCTTGCAGGGGTTGTTTGGCGCAAGGCTGCACCATTGCTGGTCGTGCCGGTTGCAATTCTATGATCTTCGGCCGCGATTCAAGAGCGACTGAAAGAGGCACGGACGGAGTACAAGGAGAGATATGATAACCGTGGTAGCAACCACCCCGGTTGCCTCGAACCAGAGACCTGGGGCCCCAGGACGGGACAGACAACCGGGGCTTTAAACTGCACGTAACGGCGCGTCGGGATTCGTGTGATCCTGCAGGTCTTCGCTGAAGACGAACAGTTCGCGCTGATCCCAATAAACAGTGACAAGGCCGCTTTGACGAGAAAGGACGTCGTCAACGGTCAAAACGGCGTCCTTCGGAATCTTCACGAACCCTTTCTGCTGGCCGGGAGTACCCACGCCCAGAAAGGGTACGGTGACACGACGCCGGTACAGCATAAAGGGCTCAATTTTCATCCGGTAAGTTCTAACTTAATCGCAATGCGCCGTCAGCACAACTGGGATGATGCCTAATCAATCGGCGTCAGCTCTGGAGAGTCCTATTTTGGCTCTGAAGTGGCTCGACTCGTCGGCGGCGCCGATTGAGGGGCTGCATTATTACCTGCGGACTTGGTCTTCCAATCATCGGCTGTGGCGGCGTTACCGACCGCATTCTTTTGCAGGTCTTTCGCGACGTCTTCCTTTACTGCGCGGTCGGCTTGTTTTGCGGCTGCATGGGTGCCATCGCCGAATTGAACAACCCGGACCCGCACCGGGCGACTCCCGAACTTGCGGCAAGCTTTCGTGCTGGCCACGTAAAGATCTAACTTGCGGCCCTCGATTTTCATTCCCGTGTCTGCCACCACGTACTCGCCTGAATAGCGGCCCGCATGTCGAATTTTGATCCGGCTGCCGATGGGGAGTATTGATGGGTCGGCCGCGACTACGTGCCGATGCGTATACTGCCCCGAAGCTGTTATTCCTTGCACCGAATAAGCAGTTGCCATGAAAAGTCCATCGACCTCGTTGTCTGCGGTCGCGGGGCGGGAGAAAAGAAAAAGTAGAAGGGCGACGCTCAAAGCGCTCCACCCCGATCCCAAGAGAAGAAATCGATTCGTTCCCATAGATCCTCGATATTTCTTATTGCTTAGCCGTAACGTGGCTGTGCCAAACACCCCA
>JAFASD010000011.1 GCA_019244945.1 Acidobacteriaceae bacterium
AAGCTTGATGTATTTGACGAAGGTTTTCAAGCGTTTACCTTTTTCGATTGATGATAGCGGCGAAAAGCGCAACCGGAAACATCAGCAGACACCCGACAATGGCGCCCGTTTTTCGCTGCCTCCCAGATCGAGTCAGTGGAATGCTGAGACGACGAGACAGCCTGCCTTTTGCCGCGGAAATGCCCAACGCTCGTTTCCACGAAAATGAGAGACCCGGTATCCCAAACAGCCCCATAACACAAATGTCCTTGCGAAACGTGCGAATTATAACATTTAATCTTGGACGTATCTGCGATGCGCAAACGATCCAGGGGTCAGGTGACAAGATGAACGGTAGAGGGCTGATGAAGAAGCTGTCCGGGCGCTCCGGGATCAAAGGTGGTTGCGGCTGATGGTAGCTTCTTCCGCTGCTCAACGAGTTCCTCTGCCGCGAGTTTCTCCCGCATTCCGAGTTTGCCGAGCGAAGCAGAAAAGCAAAGTGAGCTGAGTGGCGCAACAAATACGGCTCGCGGTGACCGCTGAAGAGATCCCTAATTCTCGCTTGCAAAGATTGGGCCAAGAGCATAAGCGCGAACAAGAGCAGCAAAAAGGAAACCAGCATAAGTTCCAGCAACTCGCGGCTCTGGTTCAACGAGGCTGAGGTATCGCCGGAGAAGTCGCCCTTCGTGGCCGTTGTTAGCGCCTCATGCGCCGCCAACGACAGCGGCGAATCCTTGGACAGTACCAGACGATTGTGTGGGTATCGGCAACGACACCCGGCATCAGATATCTTCCCTGGGAAAGTTGCGCCACATCTCTCGCTGATTCTCATCGATTTCTTCAGCGGATAGTAATATCCCCAGGTGGGCCCACAAACCTTCGATGCTCCGGAAAGGAGGCTTCTTCGCGCTCTCTACCTGAAGACGTGAAGCGTAGTCGAAAAGCTCGCGCTGTTTATGCGGCGGCAATTCGTGCACTATTTCCTGAATGGCCTGTTCAAGAGACATCGGGAATCCTTCGCACATTATCCGTCTTTTAACTCCCGGTCGCAGGCACGTCGATTACATCCGCGCCCCACATGCGTTGTCGCGCATCGATCCCCTTTTCCACTCTCTTCTTCGCCGGAGCGACGTAGTATTTCTCCGTCGTATTAAGCGATTCATGACCGAGCAGCAACCGTAGCGCAAACTCACTACAGTCGGAAGCCATTCCAAAAAGCCGGTCATTGTCAAACAGTTAAACTGGCGGAGGAAGAGGGATTCGAACCCCCGAGTGAGTTCCCCCACTAACGGTTTTCAAGACCGCCGCCTTCAACCGCTCGGCCATTCCTCCAATACCAAAGTAGCTGATTCCCAAGCGGTTCATCAATACTTGGGAGTCGCACAAGGCCCCGAAACAGCACTTTGACGCACTTCCAATAGCAGCGGCACTTTTTTGAGACGTGATCGCCAGTTTCTTCGTAATGGTTGGTGAAGGCCAGCAAAGAAAGGAACGCAGCGGCTTGGTCGCGACACTCGCTTCGAGCGTAACACCGGTCCTAACGGACGTCGGCCCGCCGACGTTTGTGGAAATGCTGGAAACCCATAAGTCGATGGTGTATAGCATCGCTTGGCACTTTCTCCGGGATCGCTCCTTGGCGGAAGAATTGGCTCAAGACGTGTTTCTGGAACTGCATAGGAACTGGGCGTCCCTGAAATCTCGGCAGCACATTCTGTTTTGGTTGCGGAAAGTGATTACCCACAGAGCGATTGATTTCGCACGCAAGCGCAAAGTCCGGCCGGAGATAAGTCTGGAGCAAACGGGCGAACCGAGCGTTTCGGAGAGCGGCCACGACTCGCTCCTGTCCTCTTACTTGGAGCGAATGGTCGCGTCTTTGCCAGAGAAGCAGCGTATGGCGATTGTCCTTCGGTATCAGGAAGGTATGGAGCTCGAGGAGATAGCACAGGTATTGGGAATGAAGACGGCGACTGTAAAAACTCAAATTTTTCGGGCGCTCGATTTGTTGCGAAGCAAAACCGCGCAGCGGTTGGGAAAGGGTCAAGGCGCAAAATATGAGAGATTTTGAGGAAGAGTTAAGGCGGGCGCTCGCCCGGCGTGAGCCGCCGCAGGATTTTGCGCTCCGCGTGCTGGCCATGGCCGGGAGTCAGTCGAAGCTGACTGCCCTGGCCCAACTACGACTATGGTTTTGTCGAGTACCAATGTGGCAGTTTGCGCCTGCGCTGGCCGCGTTGCTCGTCATGAGTGGCGGAGCGATTTATCAACAACATGAGCGCGTCGCGCACGGACAACAGGCCAAACAGAAGTTGCTCACAGCCATGCGCATCGCAGGATCGAAACTGCATCATGCGCAAGATCGTGTTTTCGCTATTGAACGTCGGGAGATGATGCAATGAAACGCAATGTATTCGGATTTGTGATGGCCGTGGCCCTCGCTATGCCGTCATCGGCTTTTCAGAACGTTAAGATGCCGGTAGATTTGGATAAATTATCCGAGCGAGCTAGCGAATCCGTTGATGTTACTTTGGATTCCTCCATGCTGCAGCTTGCCAGCGGGTTTCTTTCCAAGGACGATCCCGAAGAGGCCCAGGTGAAAAAACTGGTGTCGAAACTGAGAGGCGTGTACGTTCGCAGCTTCGAATTTGATAAAGAAGGCCAGTATTCGCCGGGTGATGTCGAAGCTATCCGATCGCAACTAAAAGGGCCGGCGTGGTCGCGTATTGTCGGAGTAAAATCCACGCGCGGCGAGAACTCCGAAGTCTATTTGAGAAAAGATGGCGATCAGGTAGGCGCACTCGTCGTCATTGATGCCGAACCGAAAGAACTGACCGTGGTCCACATTGACGGTCCGATAAATCCGGAGGAGCTCAGCGAACTGGGGGGGCACATGGGCATACCCAAAATGCGGACGCATCGTAGCGACAAAGATCAGAGCGACCCACATCGAGAGAAGAAAGAGCAATAATCATGCAGCGTTCTCTTGGGGTCTTGAGTTTGTTGATACTTCTGCCGCTGGCCTTGCCCGCGAGTGAATTCGATTGGTTGGTCCGCGAGTTTTCCCGCGAAAGCGGGGCGAGACAGACCCACATTCCATTGTTCGGGCTCGTGCGCTTTGCCGTCGCTGCGAGTCATCCCGCAGGCACGAGCGAGCTCAGGCTCGCGATTTTCGAGCACGCGAATCTGGAACCACGCAGGTTTGGTGAGTTGACCGACGCGCTTACCGATCGCAATTGGAAGCCCATGGTGCGGGTCCGCTCCCGAAACGGCGAATCCACAAACATTTATGCTCAGACGGACGGAAAGAACCTCCGTTTGCTAATTACCTCTCTCGATCGCGACGATGCGACATTTGTCCAAGTGCGAGTCCGGCCTGAACAGTTGATGAAGCTTGTGGACGATCACACGGCGTCAAGATAGCTGTGGACCAGCAAGGATGACAGACAGTTCTTTCGGGTCAATGGGTTTGCAGATATAGCCATCCATGCCTGCCTCGAGACATCGTTCGCGATCGCCTTTCATTGCATAAGCGGTCACAGCGACGATCCGAGTATGTTCGCTCTTCTCCTTCTCTTTTTTGCGAATCATGGCGGTCGCTTCGAAGCCGTCCATTATGGGCATCTGAACGTCCATTAAAACCAGGTCGAACCGTTCACGATCGAGCGCCTGGACCGCCTCCTGCCCGTTATTTGCGACGACCACCGTATGGCCCTGTTTTTCGAGCAGCCGAACGGCTAATTTTTGGTTCACCAGGTTGTCCTCTGCCAGAAGGACGTGACGGGATTCTTCGCGCAAGGAATGACGCGTCACAAGCGGCGCCGAGCTACCGTTTGGAGTTGCTGAGCCGAGGACGGTTTGAATGCACCGAAGCAGGTCTGAGGACTTGACCGGCTTGCTCAGGTAAGCAGAGATTCCTAGGGTCTTGCAGCGCGCTACATCACCTCTCTGGCCAGCCGAAGTCAACATGACAAACTTTGTGGTGTTCGATTCGGGACGACGCCGGATACATTCGACGATTTCAAAGCCGTCCATCAAAGGCATTTGAAAATCAACGATTACCAGAGGGAATGGTTCTTCAGCGGCAATACGGCTTTCCATTTGGGCCAACGCCGCTGCTCCATCCTCGGCAAGCGTGACTTTCATACCCCAACCGGAAAGCGTTTCGAAAAGGATGCGGCGATTAGTGGCATTATCGTCCACGACCAGCACCGAAACATTCTGAACGTCTGCCGGTCGCGGGCGGGGGACAGGATAGGTTACTTGAGTAAATCTCGCCGTGAAATGGAAGGTGCTCCCGCGTCCAATTTCGCTTTCGACCCAAATACGGCCACCGAGCATCTCGACGAGACGCGACGAGATGGTAAGGCCCAGCCCGGTGCCTCCGAATTGCCGCGTCGTTCCGCCATCGGCCTGTGTGAAAGCGTCGAAGATTTTGAGCTGTTTCTCGGGCGCGATGCCGATACCCGTATCGATCACCCGAAAATGGAGGATAACTTCCTTTTCGGTGTGCGACTCGACTTCGACTTTCAGAATAACTTCGCCAGTTTTGGTAAACTTCAAGGCGTTGCCGATCAGGTTTACGACGATCTGGCGCAGGCGTCCCGGGTCACCAATCAATTGGGCCGGTACGTCGGGCAGAATTTGGCAAACAAGCTCAAGTCCTTTATTGTCAGCCTGAATTGCCAAACCCCGGAGAGCATCTCCCAGGGCATCGTCGAGGTTAAAGACAATTGGATCGAGGGCAAGCTTGTCGGCTTCGATTTTCGAAAAATCGAGGATGTCGTTGATGACAGTCAATAGGGCGCGCGCGCAGGATCTCACGGTCTCGAGGTGCTCTCGTTGATCTTCAGCTAGAGGCGTGTCAAGAACGAGATCAGTCATCCCGATAATGCCATTCATCGGAGTGCGGATTTCGTGGCTCATATTAGCGAGGAACTCGCTCTTCGCACGATTGGCCAGTTGCGCGGCCTGCCTGAGCGATTCTTCCTGGGAGAGCTTTTGACTGATTACCTGCGTCTGTTTTTGTACGCGTGCGCGGAGTACGATGACCCATGTAATCCCGACGAGCGTGAGCGCGAGCAAACCGCCTATTAAGACTGCGGCCCGCCCGAGTGTCCACCACGCAGGCCTTTGTAGAATCCGCACATCGTCGCCGAAGCGTGCAATCAGCCGGAACCCAGTGACATGGCCGAAAGAATCTCGGTCATCGACGCAGATTCCGCTCACTCGTAAGAGGCTGCCCTCACGCGGTGTCTTACCAAAAGCGCCAGTTCGGCTAGAGATCGAAAAGATTACGTGATTCTGTTCCAGGGTAAGCGTCTCGTCATGACGAAGTTTCGAATGCTCCACCAGGCGACCCTCAAGACTGACCAACTCGGAATCAACTGCGCCGCTCATCGCCTGTTCAACCGTAATAGGAACCGGCTCGACACGGCGGCCAACTCCGGTGCGGCGGACAACGGCTTGCTCGAGCTCGACGCGTTGATCGAAGAGTCCGACAAACCCGAGCGTCTCGACCTGATCACCCGGCTCAAGGACGATTTCCTGCCGGGTTTCCACGTAAACCGTGCCCGTCTGGTCTTTGAGGTAAAAGCCGTGTCCTGGCAGATCGGCGGTAACCACGCCCGTGAGTTTCACGCGATGGCCACGGGGTTGTTGGATGCCGAATCTTTGCAGTTCGCCGATGGGCATAGAAGGCGCAGCGAAAAGATCCGGCCGGGGGGGTTCGAGCGCTGAAATGTCCTGCAACGACGGTACATACAATTGAACGCCGACCAATTGATTCATCGCGTTGAATTCAGCGCCGCAAACCCCGTGAATTCTCACCCGGCGGTCAACTAGCTCTGAGGGAGCTGGAGCACCAGTCCACGGGATTTCGACATCGATATGTCCTCCCAGCATGCCCAGATCCATCCAAATCACGTTTTGATTGGGCGCACCATGCAAATGGGCGGTCTGGCGTACGATACCCTCTACTTCGACCCACTCACTGTCTTCGGCCGTGCTGGCCATCTGCTCAAACGTGACGCGCCGGGGGGCAGGCACCGGCGAGTGGCCTATCACTGTCCATTGCGGATTCGCTACGTCTGGCGCGAAATCCGTCTGTGTAGTTGCACCTCTCAGTTCGAGTAATTGTCCGGGGCTGACCCTGGGTCGGTCGGGCGACCATTTGACCCATATCCCTCCGGTCGGATCGTGTAGGAACAGATCGGGAGAAAGAGGATCGAAGTAGGTGACCACCGCCCGGAGGTGGATTGGATATCCTCGTCGCGCTTCAGTTAAATTCAGCTTGCGGATCTGCGCGATTGTGGTTAAGGTGGGGAGCGGTCTAGATGGCGGGATAAGCTCGCCAGGATACGCGCATCCAGCGAGCCCCACCAACACAATGCTCCAGGTTTTCAACGTTTGAGCCATGAGTCGAGACGGAGCTCTTCCGACGCCTTCTCTTCTCATCGGCAGGCATTAAGGTGGAGAGAGAAAAATCCTGGCGTACGCTCACCAAGGTTCGCGATTCAGGTTTGAGGTTCGCGGCTCTGGTAGGCGCGTGCAAAAGTCGCCGCTATGATGATGCAACCGCCAAGCAGTGCAGGAGCGCCCGGGCGCTCGCGATGTATGAGCCATGTCCAGAACGGGTTGAACACCGGCTCGATTAACAAGAGTGTCGCCGCCTCGAGACCCGGCACGTGACGAATCGAGCGGGTCAGAACCAAATAGGCGATGCCGATTTGAAAGATTCCCAGATATAGCAATAGCGCAAAATCTGTGAACGCGACGTGGCTGACTGGAAAGCCGACGGGCACGCAGACCACGCAGGCAATAACGTTGCCGGCAATCACGATCG
>JAFASD010000080.1 GCA_019244945.1 Acidobacteriaceae bacterium
CTCATGCCTTCGAGATAGACGGTCTCGAAATTATGTCTGGAGAGACAATCCTGCACTTGCTTCAGGTTACGAAATTTCCTTGTCTGTCCCTTGCGCGCCACAAGCAGCCGACGTTTGCCTCGCCCGTTCCTTTTAGAGGCATGCAGAGTGGCGACCCTTTGCTGGAAATCTTTCAAATAGAAGACCGGCATGCTCGCGACGTCTTCGCTATCGATCCAGATCGCCTCACGCACGCGGATGAAACTTGCCGGGATATCTACCATTTCATATCCGCTGAGTCCGACAGCACGAAGCGAATCACGGTGATCAAAAACGGCGTTGAGATCCACGGATTTCGGCATCGGAATTTTAATCGTCGAGTTGAGCCCCAGGGTGGACGAAAGAATGTGCAGAGGCAGTAGCCCTTCAACTACCCAGTGATAGTAATTGTGGAGGTTTCCGTTATAGAAGGCGAGATAAGATCCGTCGTAAAAAGGGGCCGTCTTGAGCGACCCTTCTTGCACCAAAAGCCCATCCTCGGTCTTGCTGAGCCACGGTGCCGGACCCTCCGGTGGACCATTCAGATATCCGAATGCCTTCCACACGCCCAAACGGTCAAACACCGAGCCCTCTGCAAATCTGGATGTGGAGACGAACTGATTGCTGCGTCGAATCAGTCTGATGTCTTCGCTAACGCTGCCAACCTGAGGGACATGAGCCTCATTTCCGCAACCCGAATAAAATTTCTGTTGGTCGGCCTGATCGGCGAAAATCGGTGCCTCGCGATCGGCTCTGAATTCCATTGGCCAATAGCAATCGCTACCCTCCAGGAAGTCGCCGAACGAATTCGCGCGCCAGCTTCCGTCCATGTCGGCCTGACGGAGTAGGACAAGCTCAGGGCTCCGCGACTGCTCCGGCTGATTGAAAGCAACCGCCGGAGACGGTCTCGTCGCGGCGGTCTGTGCCTCGCTCAACTTTTTCGAAGCTTCGTGCGCGGGATCGAAATAGAGAATTCCCTTCAGCATCCAATAGGCGTCATCGGGCTCCCCCGCCATCGAGACGCCAATTGTTAGTAACCGCGCGGTTACCATGCGGCTGGGTTCGACCATACAGGAGATGGCAACCATCCTCTCCGACCCGGCCGCAACCGATACCTCGGTCTCGTTCCCGGAACTCGAGCAGATGCGGATCCGGAAATCGCGGCCGTACGCCGCCAACTTCAATGCTAAATTGATTTTTCTTCCAATCGGCGCATCGGCGCGGAATCGGATCATCGCGCTTGGTTCGGCTGCCCGAATGCCCCGGATTTCGGGCCGGTGCCATCCCGAAATACACATCAGATCTGCCGAGAGCGTCGCATCCATCCCGTCCATTAAAGTGGCCGGCAGGCCGCTGGTAATCGGAAGATAACGGCTCTGCGGCAACTGGATGGCAGCGCTTCCCTCCGATGGCCGCGCCTGACTCAACAGCTCCTGAGTGGATCTCAGGAAGTCTTCAGCCGCTTTTCGCCAGGATCGCGGTTGAAAGTTGGCCACGATTTCACGTTCACGCGCGCGGCGCTGTTCGGGATCATCTAAATACCGCAACAAAACCCGGAGTCCGTCGCGCGGATTATGTGGGTCCATGTAATCTGCCAGCTCGCGGCCCACTTCCGGAATGCCACCGGCATTCGAGCACAAACAGATCTTTCCATACCTGAGGCTCTCTCCTACCGGCAGCCCCCATCCTTCAAGAAAACTCGGAAACATGGTGAGCATGCATCGGCGGTACAGCCAATCGAGCTCCACGTCTGTGATGTTATGTAGGACCAGAATCTTGCCGCCGAGATAATTACACGCCTTCAATTGTTCGAGAAAATCGTGCACCAACCAGCCCCTTCGCCCAACGAAGACCAATTGAGGAATGTCCGCGCGCCCCGATGCCGCCATCATCTTCCAAACGTTGAAGAGGTACGCCGGATTTTTCCGCACCTCGAGCGTGCCGACACACAGCACATAATCGGTATCCAACAACCCGGCAACACTCTTCGAGATCTTCGATGCAATCGGCCTCCCCGGTAGCTCATGTCCGAGAGGTACGACATGGACCGGCAGCGGTTCCAACTGTGCCGTCGCCATATGCCGGGCCAACGTCGCTTCGTTGTATTTCGAAGTGGTGAGCACGAAATCGGCAAAGGTGAGGGCTTCCAGCATCGCTTTCCCGAACAGTATGGTGCTGGGAACCTCAAAGTATTCGGGCGCCGCGATTGGCATAATGTCGTGAACGAAAAGAACAACAACTGCTCCGAAATTTTTCAAATCCCGCAGCATCGTTCCCATGCCCCCGATGTTCCAGAACCCGCCTACGGAAAGAAAAACATCTCGTGATCGAACCGTGCACGGTACCGCGCCGTCAAGCAACGCGCGAATTTGAGAGTTGA
>JAFASD010000190.1 GCA_019244945.1 Acidobacteriaceae bacterium
AAGATTGCTGGGCTTCCTTTAAATCCGGCCGCGTGCTCAATGCTGCCGCGCGAAGCTCATCCAAAGTAATCGCCGGCTCTTCGAAATCGAACTCTTCTTTCACGTCAAATTCGTCAACCGGCGTCCGATCCCGCAATAACTGCAGCAGATCGATTTTGGCCGTTCGCAGATTCACTTGCGCGGTCGTCAGATCGGATTCGAATTGCACGCGCTGCAAATCAAGCCGCTGGAAATCTACCTTCGCAATCGCCCCTACTTTGTAGCGGTCTTGATTGATGCCGATTTCTTTGTCGTACTCCTCGATGTTCTCTTTGGCCACTCCGAGGACTGCCTTCTGCAGCAAAACGCGCACAAACGCATCGCGCAAATTGAACATCAGGTTGCGTTCTAAATCGGATTGCGCCGAGACGGCGATAGCGGTAGCCTGCTGAGCGCTCGCCAGCCGCAGCTCGCGCTTGTGCTGGCGCTCGTGCAGATAGCTGAGAGTTCCAATGTATAGCGTGCCTGAAAATGGCCTGAACACTCCCTCGTGCGGCGTAATCTGAGTGCCGTCCGTCGACGCAGTGAAATCCGGATTCGGGCGCAAGGAGGCAGTGATCTCGTCTGCGCGCGCCTCGTCGATAGTCACTTGCCCGGCGAGCAACGTCGGATTATTCGCTCTAAATTTTGCCTGAGTCTCCTGCCATGTCAGTGCTCGCGACGAAGCGGCAGTCTGGGCCCAACATCCGGCTGCAAACAGGAGACCGATATACAAACGCCAGTTTTGGCGCTGCATCTGCCCTCCTTAAACTTCCTTTTGGGGTTGGTTTACAGGTGTGCGGGAAGCGGCGGCGAACGTCCCGCTTCAAAGGGAGCTATGCGATCGATCAGCCGGACGATAAGCGTGAAGACGACCGAAAAGAAGAAGAAGATCAGCGCAATTTCCGAGACGCGGCAGGCCAGGGGACTGTCCATGACCTGATACAGGCGCATCAATTCGTCGTTCTGGCTCTGCTTGTTCGGATGACTACGATCGTGCTGCGCGTTAAAATGTTCTATGCGGAGTACATCGTCGGTTGCCGAGATGAACGGGAACAACGCGACCACGATGAGCGCGACGCCAACCACATGAAGCCAAGCCGGAGCTCGCTTCGCGTCCGCATTTCGACCGCACGTAACCCGAATGGTGTTAGCCAGCGCTATGGCGCCGACACCCAGCCACACTGCATTCAATACGGCTTCGAAATGCACCTTTTCCTCAAATTAGCACGTATCTCCCAAGCTATGGGGGAGATCCCTGGCGGTCACGAAAGCCTTGGATCGAAAAGCTAACTGCCGCGTCTCTTTGGAGGGTCAATTGCTCGTGTCTTCCCGTCAATCAGACCGCCCTCCTATGCTTCGGGTCATTCTCACGGTAGTTGTTGCTGCGATTAGCACTGTAAGCGTTTGTCTCGGTGCCGATATACCACCCCAGCGGCTGCATGCGGCCACAATGAGTGAAAACAGCCAGTCTCTCTATTATTGGAAAACGACTCCGGCCGGCCCTACTGCTGAACTGTTGACGCTGTTTTGCCAATCGCACCCCAGTGGGAACGATCTGGACAATGTGAACAATTCGGATAATGGCGTCCCACTTGTGGCAGTTCTCCGCGACACCTTGGGCGACGATGATCCCAAAAACGACCGCGTTACTTATGTTTGGCTCCTCACTTATGAGCGGCCGACCCTGCCTCAAAGGATGCTTTCTGCCGTACCTTTCTTCTATTGGAGAGTTGGTCAGGGATCAAAATCCGTCGATTCCCATGACACTGCTCCACTTCTCGATTTGACGGCGCCCGTCCACCCGGTTGTCTCCGGCATCGGGCGCGATCTCTTGCAATGGACGACGCTTGATCCGATGATCACGCCGATTCGCGCAACTTCCCGCGCCTATAGGACCAACGAACTCGATCAAGAACGGCTTCATCTCGAAGAGGCCATCGGCTACTTGCGGGAAGCGCCAATTTCCGATGATGGCCCGGCGCTTACCGAGAATCAGCTCAATACCATCCTGGCGCGGTTGGAACTCCGCAAGAAACTGATGGGCGGACTCGTGAACGAACGCCGTGCGGCGCGTCTCGGCGAGGAGGCTGATCTCGAACAGGAGCGCATTCGTAGCCGTAACTGGGAGCTCCTTCGCCAGTGCGCTGAAAAAACGGATCTCCTGTTCGAGCCTATTGATGTAGCCGGAGCGTCTGGCCAATATGCCGTCGTTTGGTTCCCTCTGAAAACATCTTTTGAATCCCACGGAACCTCAATCACGCCCATTTGGAAGCTTCTAAATATTAGGAATCCCTGGACGGATGACCGGCTGAAAGAATGGTCCGGACGAACTTACAAGCGCGAAGTGGATGAGAACGGATCGTTGCTGCCCCTCGGAACTCCTGGCGCGCGGCAACTGGAGCTCGTACCTCTGGGCGTCTACAGTCTGAATTATCCGAAGCAGCCGCTTCTCCTGGTCGACTTCCGCGACAAGCTTCACGTCCGCGAGCATGAAATGACTCAACGGACCATCAATGAAATCACCAGCGGCGTCATTGGAATTTCCCATTTCACAAATTGGTATTACTACGTGGCCGCGGATCTGTACGATTTCGTCCGCGCCCGGCACGGAGGAGCAGTCGACCAAGCCGGCCGTTTGGATTGTTACTCGCAGTTTCGCGTCGCGCTCGCTCTGGATAGCCGGTTAGATCCTCAATTCCGGACAGAAATGCAGAGCCGCGTAGAATCATGGGCGGTTAATCCGCTGGAGGCTGCTCCGGGCCGTGAAATGCAGAATGCCGTATTGCGTTACGCCCGTCTTCAAACCGAAATCGAAAACGACGGCTCTCTAATCGCGCGCATTGATAAAGACCGACGCGCCGAGCTGGCCGCCTTTGGAGAAACCAAAAAAGCTCATTTTGCCCAAGCCGTGCTTCACGACGGGAGCTTTGGACTCTATACCCATCGCGCAAAGAAAGACCCCGCAAATTTGGCGACTCTTGATTGTTATCGGCGCGTGCAGTATCACTTGCAAGTTATAGATTCTCTAGTCAGCGCCGGCACGCAACCGGAGGTCGCCTACGACAGCTCGCGTATCCAAACTTCCATCCTTGAATTGAGTGGTTTGATGTCGAACGTGCACTCGCCCGAAGTGCGCGCCCACGTTCAAGCTAGTTTGCTGCGGTTGAGAGATCTGTCGCAAGATACCGCCTTACAAAGTGGCTGTTCACTGGCCATTGCGGAGCTGAATCGCAAGAACAATGCGGTGCGGGCCGCAACCGCATCCGGTGTAGTTGCGTCGGTCCTGACCGCGGAAACTGCTAAGTGAAGCGGCGGTTATCGCCCATTCTTCCCGTAATCTGCAGTCTCCTCATTGCGACCTCATTCGGTTTCGCGCAGGAGAATCCCACTAAACACGTCCGCCGCCTGGTCATTCTGAAGGTAGATGGCCTTAATGCCGATCTACTGCATCGCACCATGCGAGAAACGGATGCAGCGACCGGCAAGTCGCGGCTGCCGTGGCTTTCCCACATCTTTGCGGAGCACGGAACGATTTTCGAAAATTTCTATACGCGCGGCATCAGCCTTTCGGCGCCCTCCTGGTCCATGCTCGACACCGGCCGTCACGCTATCATTCGCGGGAACGTCGAATACGACCGCTACACCGGCCACGTTTACGACTATCTCAATTTTTTTCCTTTCTACCTGGGCTATGCTCGCAGTCGCCAGGTGGATATGCCGGGCGTCGAAGTGCTCGACCGCGCCGGGATTCCGCTGCTGATCGACGCCTTCCCGTACTCGCAGAGATTCCAAAGTTTTCAACTCTTCCAGCGCGGGGTACGCTGGCCCACTCTCGAGCATGTGCTGGAACATCGCTTCTCGTCAAAAGTTCTGTTTTCGATTATTGAGAGCGCCGGCGCGCCTCCGCTGGACGAACTGCTCTCCGAAGAAACCGAGAAGGAAATCAAGCAGGCAATGCGGAAGCCCGAAATCTTTTATCTCGATTTCTACACCGGCGATATTGATCACGAAGGTCACGCCACCAACCAGCCTGCTGCGTTACTCGACAGTCTGCGCCGGCTGGACGGCCTGGCAGGCAGGATCTGGACTGCGATTCAGGCGAGTCCATTATCCAACGAAACGCTTTTTGTCACCGTCTCCGATCACGGGATGAATAACGTACCCGGCGTGTTCAGCCAGGCATTCAGCCTGCCCGATTTTTTTAATAGCCCGCAGGGTGGCGCTCATCATGTCGTTACCAACCGGCATCAACTGAGTGATTACAAAATTATGGGCTTGAACCCGCTTGTGCAGCGGGTCACTACTCCGAGTACGGCGTCCTTCTATTTGGCCAGTGACGCAGCTCATTATCCGACGGCTTGGCTCGATCTGGATGGCAATGAGCGAGCGTCCGTTCAACTCCGTAACAGCGATCTCAACAAAATTCATATCCTTTTGCTGCAACTCGTTAGGCCAGAATTACCGCAAAATGTCCGAACGGCCGTGGTTGCATGTCTAACAGAGACGGTTGACCGCCACCGCGCTGCGTGGACCGGTACAGCCGGGCAACTCGAGGAAGAAATGCGAGCCTTGCAACAAGCAATTCAAGCGCGCAAGAAAATGATCCAGACGCAGCCAAAGACCTGGAGGACCGGCCAGCGAGAGGAAGGCGCAGACAAGGCCGCCCGCCGCAATGCCGACGAATTAGAAAACTGGCAACGAGAGTACAGCGAATACAACAGCTATCTTTCGCATCTCAAGGCTTTGCTCGCTCTGCACTTGGACGCGCAGCATCCGTTCCGAGCGAAAATTTCGGAGTTAATTCCCGAACTGGCCCTCGGAGACAACAACACTGTCGGAGATCTTCAGAATTATGTAGCGGGTCCGGCAGCGGGAGGTCTGGTCCTCGATTCAGGCGGACGCCTGGACCAACAGCGGTCTTTCATTCATGTGAATTATTTCGCTCAGTTGTCCGAGCAGCGGGCGCGCAATAATCCGCAGCCTGCTCTTTCTTCCCGTCCCATCGACTTCATAGCCATGCGCCTGCCCAAAGGAGCCAATGCTGACGATTCCGGTGCTCCCGCACATGCATATTGGCTTTATGGAGACGAAGAGAATCAGTTGCTGATTCTGAGCGATGACAGCAGCCATATCGCGGTCAAGCCAATTCAACATCTGACGCAAGATGAGCACGGCAGAATCAACTGGGCGCCGCAGCAGTGGCGCGCGGGGCTGCCGCTGCATTTATTTGAAGATGAGAATCTCCATTTACCCGCTGCCACGGAGCGGGCCGCCTGGCTTTCGGCATGGCACGCAGAAAGTGAATGGCTCCAGGCTGTTCATATGTGCGGGTATTCTAACGGAGTCATCAGCATCGTCGAATATCTTTCGCCGGTCCGGGACGATGTGCCAGGCCCGCCCGGCCTCGATCTAATTCTTCTCCGGTATGAGCGCCGCCGCCGCGAGCTGGTTCAAGCGGATTTCCATGTTTTCGCCGCCGATCATTGGAATTTCAATGCCCGGAATTTCAATCCAGGCGGGAATCACGGAGCGTTTTTTCGCATCTCCACTCATTCGGTTTGGATGGTTGCGGGCGGGGGCGTACCAACCGGCGTGATAGACGAACCCTACGACAGCCTGAACTTTGCCTCAACGCTACTGGCCCTCACCGGACGAACCCCCCCGATGCCCGAACGAGTTGTCATATCGCAGTAACGAAAGAAAAAGACACCATACGCAAGAAAAGGTTGTCTATCAGTGAAAGGTAATGTAATATAACACCAGCCAATTTGGAACCGAAGTCTTCATCGCGAACTCGCATTTCCCGGGACGGAAAACCAAAAGAAAAGCCGAACCGCTTACTTGCGGAAGAACGGCGCCGGGAGATTCTGGGCGTGGTGGGAGAGAACGGAAGAATAACCGTCGAGGAAGTCGTCAGGCGCTTCGGCGTATCGGCTGTGACTGCGCGTGGCGATCTGGACGCGTTATCGGAAAGCGGATCTCTGGTGCGCTCCCATGGCGGCGGCATCCGGCCGCTTACCGCTAACCCGGAACATCCCTTGCGGGTGCGCGAAGGCATGCATCACGACGAGAAGGTGCGTATCGCCCAGGCGGCGGCTCAATTGATCCGCCCTTTGCAGACTGTCATTCTCTGCACTGGCTCCACTCTGGCCGAACTGGCGGCCCAGATCAGGCGTAATTGCCCGGAAAACATAACTCTGATCACGTACGCCCTGAATGTCGCAGCAAAGCTCGCAGAATTGCCGAACCCTTCGCTGATCATGCTCGGCGGCTTTTTCAGACCTCCCTCCACGGCTTTTGTCGGACCTCATGCAGAGCAGATTATGCACTCTCTGCATGCCGACCATTGCTTTATGAGCACTGTAGGTCTGGACCCCGACGTCGGTCTGACCACGCTCGACATCATGGAAGCGCAGCTCAACCGCCGCATGATCGAGTCCGCCTCACAGGTCACAGTCTTAGCCGATTCGAGCAAATTCGGTCATCGCAGCCTGTCTCTCATCTCGGATTTCCGGCCCATCCACCGCGTGATCACTGATATCGGCGCTCCCGCCGCCGAAGTGGAAAAGCTCCGATCCCGCGGCGTCGAAGTTATTCTTGCGTAAGCTACCCGTCACTTTTCCCTTTACTTGCGTTTTGTTTCTTTTTGCTTGACACAGCTTTCCTTTTGCACTTACAATTCCGACAAAGCCCGAAGTCGGAAGAAAGGAATCCGTCAGTCATGAGAAATACGTTCCGTGCCGCTACATGCGTGCTCGCTTGCTTGTTCTTTGCCTTTGTTTTGGTCCGGACACGCCTTTCGGGGCAAGAGGTGACGGCCGCTATCAATGGATTGATCAGCGACCCCTCTGGCGCAGCAGTCGCAGGCGCAAAGGTCACGGCCAAAGATTTGGATCGCGGAACGGTTTACCCGACCACGAGCGCCGGCGATGGAGCCTATAGCCTACAGCGTCTGCCGATTGGGCGCTATGAGGTGCGAGTCGAAAATCCTGGATTTCAAAGCTCGGTGCAATCGAACATCGTGCTGGAGCTCAATCAAACCGCGAAGGTCGATTTTCAATTGAAAGTCGGGAATGTTAACCAGACTGTAGAAGTCACCACCGCAGCTCCGGTGCTTCAAACGGAGCAGACGCAGTTGAGCACGGTCATCGATTCCCACGCAATCGTCAGCATTCCGCTAGAGACGCGCAACTACAACCAGCTTGCTTTGTTAACGCCGGGCGCAGTGACCACCAGCCCCGCATCTTTCAACTATCCGCAAACCACCTTCAATTCCGGCCGGCCGTATATCAACGGAAATCGTGAGCAGGCGACCTACTATCTGCTCGATGGTCTGGAGAATATCGAGTTCGTCGACAACAACGTGGCCTTCTCGCCCAATGTGGATGCGATCCAGGAATTCAACGTGATCACTCAAAACCCATCGGCGGAGTTTGGTCAATTCCTGGGCGGCGTGATCAGCGTCAGCACGAAGTCCGGCACAAATCAGTTCCACGGCGGTCTCTTCGAATTCATTCGCAACGACAAGCTCAACGCCAACGAATGGGGAAGCAACCTCACGG
>JAFASD010000270.1 GCA_019244945.1 Acidobacteriaceae bacterium
CCAGGGCCGCGGCACGGTGGTGACGGGGCGCATCGAGAAAGGGATCTGCAAGGTAGGCGAGGAAATGGAGATCGTCGGTTTCCGAGATACCCGCAAGACAGTGGTGACGGGCGTCGAGATGTTCAAGAAGCTGCTGGACGAAGGGCGAGCCGGGGACAACGTCGGATTGCTGCTACGCGGCATCGAAAAGGATGAAGTGGAGCGCGGGCAGGTAATTGCCAAGCCCGGGACGATCAAGCCGTTCAAGCAGTTCAAAGGCGAAGTGTACGTGTTGTCGAAGGAAGAAGGCGGGCGGCACACGCCGTTTTTTAATGGATACCGGCCGCAGTTTTATTTCCGGACGACGGACGTGACCGGAATCGCAAAGCTGCCGGAAGGGATGGAGATGGTGATGCCCGGCGACAATGTGTCGATCGAAGTGGATCTGATCACGCCCATCGCCATGGACAAAGGGCTGCGCTTCGCCATTCGCGAAGGCGGAAGAACCGTCGGCGCGGGTACCGTGACGGAGATTGTGGGGTAAGCGGACATGCCGAGAGAAATCATTCAATTCCAGTGCAGCGAGTGTAAGAACCGGAACTACAGCAAGACGAAGAACAAGAGGACCACGACCGAGCGTCTCGAGCTGAAGAAGTTTTGCCCGTTTTGCCGCAAGCACCAGCCGCATCGCGAAACCAAGTAAGCATATTTTCTGGTAGCCTGTATAGGAAAGTCGGAAAAAGGGGCATAGGTTTAACGGCTAGACCAGCGGTCTCCAAAACCGCGAGTGGGGGTTCGAATCCCTCTGCCCCTGCCATACGCCAGTTTCCCGGCGCAACACAGGAAGAAACTCAAGTGATTTTCTATGGAATTAACTAAGGCGGTTGGTTGGCCCCAGCAGGCCAAATCGTACATCGAAGAAGTCAAGGGAGAGATGCGGCGCGTCTCTTGGCCGAATTGGAAACAGGTACGTGCGACCACGGGCGTGGTCATTGCTGCCACGTTCTTGTTTGCAGCCTATTTCTTAGTTGTCGACACCGTCGTGAAGTCGCTCGTGGACCGGACCATCAACTACTTCGTACACCGCTGAGAATCTCGGAAAACAAACATGGCAGACGAGAAGTTTGAAAGCGACGACGCAGTCCATATGCTTGAGCCTGACGATCAAGACAGCCTCGAGATCGACGAGGGCGTCCAACCAGAAGAAATTCACGATGAGAGGGACGACGGCGTACACGGTCTAGAACACGAAAAGGAAGAAGACGAGAGCAGCGTTGCCGCTACGCCCTCCACCGAGTCTGCCGGCCCGCTGAAGAACTGGTACATCATCCATGCTTACTCCGGATTCGAGCAAAAAGTTGCGGAATCACTCCGAACGCGAGCCCAAGCCTTCGGTTTTTCGGAGCGCCTTGGCCAAATTCTAATCCCGACCGAAGAAGTTATCGAGTTACGAAATGGCAAGAAGGTGACGAGCAAGCGTCTTCTTTATCCCGGGTACGTTTTGGTCGAGATGGAGATGGATGACGAGCTTTGGCACGCGGTCAAGAACACGCCCCGGGTGACCGGGTTCGTCGGAGGGGGCACGAAGCCGGTTCCGCTGAGCGCCGATGAGGTGAACGCGGTGCTCTACCGACAAGCCTCGAGTGCGGAGCGCCCACGTCCCAAGATGACCTTCGAAAAGGGCGAGACCGTTAAAATTATAGATGGCCCGTTCACCAATTTTTCGGGCAAAGTCGATGAAGTCAACACCGAACGCAACACACTTCGCGTTCTGGTAACCATTTTCGGCCGGTCGACTCCGGTCGAGCTGGACTTTTTACAAGTCGAGAAGATCTGAATTGCGCGAAGTGCGCTCGGGCCGAACGGTCTGACAAAAGGACATACGGTTTACAACCATGGCAAAAAAAATCAACGCTGAAGTGAAATTGCAGATCCCGGCCGGAAAGGCTACCCCCGCTCCGCCGGTGGGAACTGCCTTAGGCCCGCAGGGCGTCAATATCATGGAATTTTGCAAGGCCTTCAACGCCAAAACATCGGCGAAAGATCAGGAAGGCTTGATCATTCCTGTAGTGATCACAATTTATTCGGACCGGTCGTTTACGTTTATCACCAAGACGCCGCCCGTAGCCATTCTGGTCAAACGTGCGGTGAATCTGGCGAAAGGATCAGCCGAGCCGAATAAGAACAAGGTCGGGAAGATTACTCAGAAGCAAGTGGAGGAGATCGCAAAAATCAAGATGCCGGACCTGAACTGCTTCACCATTGATGCCGCTGTCGAACAGGTGAAGGGCGCCTGCCGCAGCATGGGGGTCGAAGTCGGATAATCTGGCTCCCTTAAAAATTCCGAGTGAACCAGGGCTGCTTCGGCAGCCCTTTTTCTTTTTTTGGCCGCGTTTCATTTGCAAAGAATGTCTGAGTTCGATAGGCTTAATATCGCTGCCGGTACACGGAGGCTCGCGAGCGAGCTGAAGCGTTAAAAGGGAATCCGGTGAAAAGCCGGAACTGCCCCGCAGCGGTAAACAGGAACGAACGCCCACAACGGCACTGCTCGCCGATATAGGCGAGGTGGGAAGCCGGGCAAGTAGACCGCAGTCGTAAGGATTGCCTGCCTGTGAGTCCGAAGACCTGCCGGAGCCCGCGACAAACGCGGAAATTGATAAAGCCGCCTCGAGGGAGGGCCGCCGATGGTCTCGATTTCTTTTCACAAAATTCTCGCTATAACGGCAACGCTCGCTACATCAACGTGCCTGTTTGCAGGTTCAGAAATAGCGAGCCTCTCCGGAACTGTCACCGATCCATCCGGTGCAGCAGTACCCGCAGCTTCCATCACTTTGCACCAGGTCGCGGGAACGGCGCCGCTTTCAACCGTATCCGATCGCTCAGGGCGCTTCTCGTTCACAAACGTCGCGCCTGGTGAATATCTGCTCGACGCGACCGCCTCGGGACTAACGATCGACCACGCGCGGATTCTGGCGATCCGTGGCGGCGATGCCAAAGAAGCAAATATTCGACTGGTTGCCTCCGCGGTGAGAACCGAAGTAAGCGTGACCGCCGCGAGCGAGCCGCAATCGGTGGATCAGATTTCGAAGCAGCTCGATGTTGTTCAGGCGAGCGATGCCGAACAGCGCGGCATCTTCTCCGTGGCGGACGCTCTGCGCTTTGTTCCGGGGCTGCGTGTCACAACCGCTGGCGGACCGGGAGATTTCACTTCAATTCAAATCCGTGGTCTTCGCACGACTGACACAGCGATCCTAATCGACGATTTTCCATTTCGCGATCCAACCAGTCCACAGGATGAAGCGAGCGCCTATATCAGCGACATGCTACTCGTCGATACATCGCGAATCGAAGTCCTGCAGGGCTCCGGCTCTTCTCTATACGGCACAAACGCAATGGCCGGCGTGGTGAACATCATCACCGACCCGGGTGGCGGCCCTTTCCATGGCGATTTCGATGCGCAAGGAGGCGGCCTTGGCTTATTTCGCGGAGTCGCTCGGATCGCTGGAAGCGCCGTGGATAACCGGCTTACCTATTCCGCGGGCGCGTCCCATCTGAACGTGACACGAGGGGTGGACGATGCCAGCGCCGTCCGCGATTGGAGCGGTCAGGCAGGGATCACTTACGCAATCACGTCAAACATGAGGTTGAGTGCGAACGTTTTTGCAAACACCGGATTCCTGCAAGCAAACGTAAGCCCCACCACGACGACCACGGCTCCGGTTACGGGCATCATTCCGAATATCCCGCTGAATCCCGCCCAGCGGCTTGCGGCAGACGAAAACTTTCCGTATGACCCCGGATCAGCAACTCTTGTTCCGTCTCTTGGCGATCCTGATGCGGGCATATACTCGCATTTCATAAATTCACTGTTCCGCTTCGAACACGAGGTGAATTCGCGTTTGTTCTACCGCCTGGCTTACGGTGTGGTCTCTACGAATCGCAACAACACCGATGGCCCTGCCGGGCCGGGTTATCAGCCGCTGTTTAATACGTCAGATCGCTACGCCGGGCGCGTCGATACGGTACAGGGGCGCCTGAATTATCTGTTTAGCTCTCGCAACATCCTTACGGTCGGTTACGAATTTCAGCAAGAGCATTATGTGGAGGTGCAGACCGACCAAAATCCGGATCCCACCCAGCGCGCCTATTACAGCACCAATGCCAGACAACGCACGAATAGCGCCTACTTTCAGGACGAGCTTCGTTTCCTCGATAACCGGCTCGACATCCTGCTCTCCGGTCGTTACACACAGGCGAGTCTCGATCAACCGGTGTTCGTGAATGGAGGACCGTCGCCCTACGCGGCATTCTCGTTGTCCAAGCCGCCTTCCGCTTACACTGGCGACGCCTCCATCGCGTATTATTTCCGCAACACCTCAACCAAGGCGAGAGCGCACGTGGGGAACAGTTTTCGCCTGCCGTCTCTCTATGAACGGTTCGGAGGCTTCCTCTATCAAGGCGCCGACTTCGCCTATGGCGACCCACGTCTCGCGCCCGAGCGCGCCGTTTCGGGCGATTTCGGCTTCGATCAGTATCTTTTGCACGATCATCTCAAACTCAGCGCGACTTACTTCTACACGCGTCTGCAGCAAATCATATTCTTTGAAAACTTGCCGCCGCAGTACATCGATCCATTCGGGCGCAGCGAAGGTTATGTGAACATCGGCGGCGGTATGTCACGCGGCGTCGAGCTTGGTGGTGAATTTCACCCGAATCGAAGCACCAGTCTATTCGCCAGCTACACCTTCGCCAATTCGAAGGAGGCGATATCCCCCTATTACACCGGTACGTCGCTCGATCCACTCCAAATGCCCGGCATTTTGCCGCATACGATTTCCGTTATCGCAACCCAAGCTATCGGTAGTCACTTTGATGTGGCCCTGGATTTTTTGGGCGGCAGCAACTATCTTTACCCGATTTACGGGGTATTCGATTTTGAGCCACACCCCTACCAATTCGCCGGAT
Organism: Acidobacteriaceae bacterium; assembly: GCA_019244945.1. Lineage (GTDB taxonomy): Bacteria > Acidobacteriota > Terriglobia > Bryobacterales > Bryobacteraceae > Bog-105. Next base: position 4,945 of record JAFASD010000270.1, read on the forward strand.
CTCGCCAGCTCGGGCTCTCGGCGGGCTATTCGCTGAGCATGAGCGAGCACATGTCTGCGCGTCTGTATACGCGGATATCGAATGTGCTCGATCAAAGCTACTACGAAGAAGGTTTTCGCACGCCGGGCCGCTGGGCAGTAGCAGGCATTCATTTCAGCTTCTGAAGGCATTTTCTTTACACTGCAAAGAACTTGCCTTGAGCGCGGGATTACCGTATACTCGGGCGTATATGGCGTCCGCGCAACCCGCCCGCATTCTGCGTGAACCGGTCCCGATTGACCGCCGCGCTGCCGATAACCTGCGCTTCATTCGCGACACCATGGAGCGCGCTGCTTCTTTCACCGCAGTTCCCGGCTGGGGCGGAGTTGTGATCGGCATAACGGCGCTTGCAGCCGGAGGTGTTTCGCTCGGCCATTCCCCGCGCGCGCAGTTTTCTATCTGGATAGCGGAGGCGCTGCTGGCGCTCTTCATCGGTTGCGTCGGTATACGAATGAAATCGACGCGTCTCGCATTGTCTCTACAATCTCGCGCCGCGCGGCGCGCTCTCCTGAGCTTTATGCCTCCTCTATTAGCCGGCGCTGTTCTGACCGGCGTTCTTTACCAATCAGCTATTTTGGGCGCGATTCCGGGGCTATGGCTGCTGCTCTACGGCGCTGCGGTGGTGACCGGCGGCGCGTTTTCCGTGCGTATCGTGCCGGTGATGGGTTTGTGTTTCATGTTTCTCGGCGCAATTTCGTTTCTTGCGCCCATTGCGTGGGGTGACGCGTTCTTGATGTGCGGGTTCGGCGGCCTGCATATTGCTTTCGGAATCGTAATCGCAAGGAGGCATGGTGGCTAGAACCGCAATGGCGCGAACGGCTGACGCGGCCACATTGAAAGCGCGTCCGGGAAAGCCTCTCCACACGAGCAACGAGCAGGAAGCGGCTGCTAATACGCTTCCCGATCTCGATCGCATCATTCATGAACGGATGCGCCTCGGCATCGTAAGCGCGCTGGCGGTCAACGAATCATTGACTTTCAACGAGCTCAAACGATTGCTGCAGACTACGGACGGCAACTTGAGTGTGCACGCGCGGCGATTGGAAGAAGCCGAGTACGTCGAGTGTACGAAGAGTTTCGAAGGCCGCATGCCCAAGACAGAGTACCGCTTGACCCCTGCAGGCCGCGAAGCCTTCGAGAAATACCTGAACCACATGGAAGCTCTGATTCACGCCATGCGCGAACACTAGCTTCCGGCGTTCCCGACAACGGCGCGTATCTAATCGTGTCGCAACGCACTGAGCGGCTCGACGCGCGAGGCTCGCAGAGCTGGTGCGTAGCCGGCCAGAACGAGCGCAGCCAAAAGAATGCTGGCTGCCAACAACGCCGTAAGCGGATCGGCTGCTTTTACCCCGAACAAGAAAGACTGGATGGCGGATTGCGTTCTCCATGCGACGATCAACCCAATTGCCAGACCGGCAAAGGCGACCGCGAGCACTTCGCGCAGCACCATGGCGATAATGCGGTGGCGTTCGGCGCCGAGCGCCATGCGTATCCCGATTTCGTTCGTGCGGCGTGAAACCGCGTACGACATGCTGCCGTAGAGTCCGACGCCCGCAATGACAAGAGCGAGAACCGCGAAAGCCGTGCAGAGGTTGGCAAAAGTGCGTTCCTGTGTGATGGTGCTGTTGATGATTTGGGTTTGCGTCATTATGTCAGTCACCGGAACTTGCGGCGCGGCGGCATGGACGGTTTTGCGCACGGTCTCGGCCAGCTGGAGTGGATCGCCGGATGTGCGTAGTTCGAAGATGGCGCTGCCCGAAACGTCTTTAATAGCGTTCTGAAAGTAAGCGAGATAGGCAACCGGCGGAATTTCATGTTTTAGCGAGCTATAGCGGGCATCCTTCGCGACTCCGACCACGGTGATATTAGCCACATCCGAGTTAATTCCAAATTGCCGGCCCATCGGGTTTTGGTTTGGGAAGTACTTTCTTGCAAAGACCTCATTGATGACGGCAGCGAAGGGTGCGCCATCCCGATCGTGCGCGTTAATAGGGCGCCCGAGCTCGATAGGAAGCTGCATGGTTTCAAAAAAGGTGGGACCCACCATCACAATAGAAGTGCCTGGACCCCCGCGACTGTGATGCTTAGGAATTCCGGGCACGTACAAGCCAACAGTGCTGGTCCAATTAGCGAGCAGCGGCATGTCGGATACAGCTGCAGCCCGAACGCCTGGAAGAGCGCGAAATTCTTCGCTCAGCCGACCATAGAGCGTACGCAGCTGCGCGTCCTTATAGCCCGCTTGTCTGGCATCCAGGCTAAATGTAAGCAGGTGCTGCGGATTGAAGCCGACCTCGACTGAATGCAGGTTGGCGAGGGTGCGAACAAACAGAGCGGCGCCTAATACCAGCAGCAGCGAGAGAGCAACCTGAGAAGTCATTAGAACGTGGCCGAATCCTAGAAACCGGCCCCGCCTTCGCCGCTCGCTAGCGCGACTTTCTTTCAGGGCAGGTGTAATGTCCATGCGCGTGGCTTGGATCGCGGGCGCGATACCGAATATGATTCCAGTTCCCAGCGCAACGCAGAGAGTGAATGCCAGAGTCCTCCAGTCCACGCCGGCTCGCAGTGACATCTCATGCCGGCCCCCAGACAGCAGCGACAGGAGGAAGTGAGTGCCGAGTGCCGCCACGCCAAGACCAAGAACTCCGCCAGGCAGCGACAACATCAAGCTTTCCGTCAGCAACTGCCGCAGCACTCGTAGGCGGCCGGCGCCTAGTGATAGCCGCACGGCTAATTCCCGGCGGCGTGAAATGTATCTAGACAGGAGCAGGTTCGCGATATTGGCGCATGCAATGGTCAGGATCAGTGCCACCATAGTCATTAGGATCAGCAGCGGCTTTGAAAAAGTGCGACGCAAGGAATCCACCCCGGAGCCACCCTCTTCCATCCAAAGCTGAGGTAGGTCACTTCGCTCCCTGTCGTTTGCTGCGGAAGCGAACACATACTGATGAAACGGACCTCTGAGCTCGGCCTCGGCCCGCGCCAGTGTGACGCCGGGACGCAGGCGGCCCATGATGTCCACCCAATAGCTGTGGGGGTCGATGAACATCTTCTTTTCGTTGCGGGAATACAGCGCGATTCGGTTGAACATGGGAATGTAAACCATCGGCGCCGATCCTGCAGATACGCCAAAGAATTCGGGTGCGGTCACTCCTGCGACTGTGAATGGGACATTGTTGAGGCTGATCGTCTGGCCGATCGCTGAGTAATCTCCATTGAAACGGCGCAGCCAGTAATCGTAACTAATCACGGCTACCCGCGACGAGTCGGGCCTGTTATCGCTGTCAGTAAGCAGACGTCCGGCGGCTGGATTGACTCCCAGGCCGCTAAAGAAATTGCCCGAGACGTATTCAACAGCTCCCACTTCGGCCTGTGCGTTGACGATCAGATTGAGGCGCCCGGCGTCTTTGTAAGCGAACAGTGTAGAGAAGGAGGTATTGTGATCGCGAAAAAGTTCATAAGCCTGCCACGGAAAATCGGGGCTCTCGATGCCACGGGGCGTCGCGTAATTGGCCCCATTGTGATCGCTGACGACATCCGGTTCTTGCTTGGCGCGCCAGTTGAGGACTACCAGTTGGTCAGGATTCTGGACCGGCAGCGCCCGCAACATGATGGCATCCATGACGCTGTAGATGGCTGTGTTCGCACCGATGCCCAACGCCAGCGAGAGCACAGCCATGCCGGTGAATAGGGGATGGGAGCGCATCGTACGCCAGCCGTAACGCACGTCTTGCAGTAGCCCTTGCACGGAACCTCCAATCCAATTTTTCGCATATCTCCCTTGAGCACGATACGTACCGAAATGACGACGGCTGGCGAATTCAGTTTCTTCGCGCGGGAGTCCGGAGCGAATGCGTCGGCATTCGCTTACAAACGAAATTTGATCTACTGGATACATTTCCATCTGGCTCCAAGTCGTGGCGTTAGGGTATGCGTTTCCGCTCGCGGCGTTCGCCGGCGCCCCCTATTACGTCGACTGCGCTAACGGAAACGACGGCGCAAATGGCAGCTCTCCTTTAACGGCTTGGAAATCGCTAGAGGCAGTTTCCAGTCGCACCTTTAATCCCGGCGATTCGATCCTGTTGAAACGCGGAACAACTTGCTACGGCATGTTGTGGCCGAGAGGTTCGGGCTCCGCATCCGCTTCCATCCGCATAGACGGCTGGGGCACCGGGCCTTTGCCCAAGATCCAGGCGCAACCCGGTCAAGAAGCCGCTTTCCGCTTATCGGATCAGGAATATTGGACCATCGCTCATCTGGAATTCATCGGCGGCGAGCCTCACGGGATCTTCATTGACGGAACCAAAGGCATTTTGCACGGAATTCATATCAGAGATGTAGTGGTTCACGGTGTTACAGGCGAGCCGAAAAACAAAGAGGAGGGTTTAGTCGTCATTGCTTCCGGAACTGAGCAGCAGCACTTCGATGACGTGCTGCTAGATGGGGTCACCGCATACGGCACGTCCGAGTGGGCTGGAATTATGGTTGCCGGCGTAAAGCGCGGATTCCCGCCGGAGGCATCCCGCAATACGAATGTCGTTATTCGGAACTCAATCGTCCACGACGTTATCGGAGACGGGATCGTTCTTTTTCAGGTGAACAAAGGGCTGATCGAAAACAGCGTAGCGTGGCACACGGGCATGCAGGATACGGAAAGAATCGGCACTCCTAACGCTATTTGGACTTGGATGTGCCGCGATTGCACAGTCAGACGTTGCGAGGCTTTTCTGACCGACAGTCCGGGTGTTGATGGAGGCGCGTTCGACATCGATTATGGCGACGACAATAATCTGGTCGAAGAAAATTACGGGCACGATACCCAGGGGTATTGTGTTGCCGTTTTTGGCGCTGGATGGGTAACCCGAAATAGCGCTGTTCGCGGGAATGTATGCGCGGCGAACGGGCTCAGCCCGCGCCTGGCACAGCGGCAGGGGGCGATTTTTCTGTCGACCTGGAATAACGGCAAACTGAAGGACTTGCGTTTTTCAAATAACGAGCTTTTCTGGAATCCGCCTCTAGCCGCTGCGGCGGTCGTCAACAGGGCTCAATTCGAGGGCTCGGGTGTCTTTGAGAAGAATACGATTCGCTCCTCATCGCCATTGGTCATCCATAGCAATGCATCTCTGCTGTTCGACAACAATCTCTACGTTTACTCTGGTGAAGGTTCAACGATGTGGCAGTACGACGACAAACGCTACACGAGCTTTCAGCAGTATCAAAAGGATTCCAAGCAGGACTCTCACAGCACCGAGCAGCATGTTTCAGTTGAACGGTCAAACCGCGAGGCAATGCTGAAGCCGGTAAAACGCAAATGGACGCTTTTGGGTTTCGTCTCCGCCTCTCCCGACGATCACGATTCACGTGGGGAGATTACTCTCCTCTCCAGCGCCTGGCATCAGTTTCATTCCGCAGGATTGGAGATGAAAGTTTTCGTCACCTCGGCGGGTGATTCGGAACAACAGCAGAATTTGGCCTACGACTGGAATCTCGGCGACATCCCCCTATCCTTCGATAACATCAGGGAAAAGCGAAATCTGAACGGAACAGTTCCCGCGCTCGTGCTAGTGAATCCAGCGGGAAA
>JAFASD010000456.1 GCA_019244945.1 Acidobacteriaceae bacterium
ATAGACCGGACGTGACGGACTGGCAACCGCAGTCCAGGCTATCGCCAAAGCCACGACACAATCATCGTGCTGGCCGGAAGGGGAACTATAACGTAGCAAACCCGACGACAGTCGTTCAGCTTGATAGGCCACCAGTTCGTTGATCAAGACCCGATTGTCGAGGATGCGAATGTCACCCCGCTCGAAAGCTAAGGCCAATGCCTCAATCGCCTGCGCCTTGCTCGCATTCGTGGTCGTGAATGGCTCAATCCGCAGTCCGTCCCGCATCAATTGTTCGATCACAACTTGTCCGATACTGTTTTGCTCCGCAAGGATTCGTTTTGGTCGGAAAACCTCCGCCAGAGATCGCAAACGGCCGCACTGCAAGCTGTAATCGATCTGGTTGAAACGATCGAGCGCCACCATAGCGCGCGTTGTGGCATCCAGTACTACAAATACGGTGTAATCGTGGGACCGACCCCAATCGCATCCGATCACGTAGTCGTGGCCGTTCTCTGGCTGTGTGTTTGAAGCCATTCATATTGCTCCGAATGTGGTGGTATTACTTTGGGATTAGCGGCGCACCTAGCCTGAAGTTCCCCTGAAATCAGCCGCTGATTTTGCGCCTTAACCTTTGTTGTTTGAGTGGCTTGAGCTCCGATTTGCTGCGTGCATATGTACCCATGTAATAGCTTGACAGCAGCCGTGTTGATAATGTATTCTGTCGTTCTACACGGCCCATGTACATCGATACCGTCCCTAACCGCAACTCCCCGCCGGCCGTCCTCCTCCGCGAGTCCTCCCGTGTCGGCAACAAAATCCTCAAACGCACCCTCGCCAACCTCTCCGACTGGCCCCCGGCGCGAATCGATCTGCTCCGCCGCGTCCTCAAAGGCGATTCTTTGGTTTCCACCTCCGATGCACTCACCATTGAGCGCTCTCTCCCTCACGGCCACGTCGCTGCCGTACTCGGCACCCTGCGCCGCAGCGGAGTCGAACACGATCTGGCGCGCGACCCTTCGCCAGCGCGCGATCTGGTTGTCGCCCTCATCGTCGCCCGTATCCTCGCTCCGGCTTCCAAACTGGCCACCGCCCGCGGGCTGAACCACCAGACCGCCTCCAGTTCTTTGGGTGCCTTATTGGGTCTGGAGTCGGTGGACGAAGATCACCTGTACCAAGCCCTGGACTGGCTGCTGAACCGGCAACAGCGCATCGAAAGCAAACTCGCGGCGCGCCATCTGGAACAAGGGTCGGTGGTGCTCTATGACGTAACCTCGACCTACTTCGAAGGACGGAATTGTCCCCTGGCACGCTACGGCCATTCGCGGGATGAGCGGCCCGGCAATTTGCAAATTGTGTTCGGACTACTGACCAGTCAGGACGGCTGCCCGGTGGCGGTGGAGGTTTTCGAAGGGAACACGGGAGATCCGAAAACCGTGGCTGAGCAGATTCGTAAACTGCGGCAGCGGTTTCAGATCCAACAGGTCGTGCTGGTGGGCGATCGCGGCATGCTCCCCTCGGCGCGTATTCGTGAGGATCTGGAAACGGAAGAGGGCGTGCGCTGGATTACTGCTCTGAGGGCGCCGCAGATTCAGAGGCTGGCCACGGATGGAAATCTGCAGTTATCGCTATTCGACCAGCAAGACCTGGCCGAGATGCAGCATCCCTCCTATCCAGGAGAACGCTTGATTGCCTGCCGGAACCCGTTACTGGCCGAGGAGCGGACACGCAAACGTGAGGAGTTGCTGGCTGCCACCGAGAAACAGTTGGAAAAGGTTCGCGCGGCCACGCAGCGCAAGCGCCGGCCACTGCGCGGCAAAAAAGAGATCGGGCTGGCGGTGGGCAAGGTGCTGGGCCATTACAAAATGGGAAAGCATTTCACCTTGATCATCGAAGAAGACCGTTTCGAGTGGAAACGCAAACCGGCCAGCATCGAGCGGAAAGCAGCGCTGGATGGAATTTACGTGATTCGCACCAGTGTGCCGGCCAACCAACTGACCAGTTCTCAAGTGGTGGAAAAATATAAAAGCTTGTCGACGGTAGAGCGGGCTTTTCGCAGCCTGAAGAGCGTGGATCTGAAGGTCAGGCCGATTTATCACCATCAAGCCGGCCGGGTGAAGGCGCATGTATTTTTGTGCATGCTGGCGTATTACGTAGAGTGGCACATGCGCCGGGAGTTGGCTCCGCTTCTATTCGACGACGAAGATCCGGAAGCGGCACAAGCCCGGCGCAGCAGCATCGTGGCTCCAGCCCGACGCTCCGCATCGGCGGAAGTCAAAGCCGCGCGCAAGCAAACCATCGACGGACTGCCGGTACAAAGCTTCCGCAGCTTGCTGGCAGGCCTGGCGACCCTCACGCGGAATCGAGTGCGCATGGGTGAGCACTCTTTCGACGTATGGGCTACCCCGACCGCGCTGCAGGCGCGGGTTTTCGAATTTCTCCAAGTGCGGCCCTGAACTGTACCCAGTAGGCGGCACCCGAAACCCGCACCAACCCACGTGAAGTGTGTAAGTTGCACTCACTTCAGGTGGAGGAACTTCGGGTTAAAGACCAGGCAATGCGCATAGAAACGAGAGACAGTTCGAAACGTATCTCGTCCAGACACCCAGACAGGATGAGTGCGAAGGACTGCCCGCCAGCTCTTCATGATAGAGCCTCAAGGCGAGT
>JAFASD010000063.1 GCA_019244945.1 Acidobacteriaceae bacterium
CATGGGGAGCCATGATCTCCTTATGCGCGAGTAGGCGCAGTTATCGTCCTAGCGGTAACTGCGCCGCATTATTTATGGCGGTTAGCTCATATCACCGGATCTACGTACCATGCACCCGGCCCACAAATCCATTTTTCATTTATCCCAACTGGCTAAGGTTTAGAGCCGTCTCCGCTGGAAAAATGGTCCAGCGTGCGATTAAAAATACTTTAATGGCCAACTCCGAACACCTAGCCAAGCTCAAGAAAAATATTGAGGAATGGAATGCATGGAGAGAGGCCAATCCTGAAATAGAGCCTGATTTAAATGGGGCGAACCTCAGCAAGACGAACCTCAGCCGCGCGCACCTCAGCTTGGCAGCCCTCCGCCGGGCGCACCTCAGCTTGGCAGCCCTCCGCCGGGCGAACCTCAGCTGGGCAGCCCTCCGCCGGGCGAACCTCAGCGAGGCGCACCTCCGCCGGGCGGACCTCGGCGGGGCGAACCTTTTCGAAACTATCTTTGGTAATACAAATCTAAATGATGTGCAGGGGCTAGATACCTGTGTTCATCATGGCCCAAGCACTATTGACTATCGAACCATCGCCAAATCTGAACCTCTGCTGCCGCTCGTTTTTCTGCGCGGTTGCGGTCTTCCCGATGAATTTATTGATTATTTGCCTTCCCTGTTAAATCAGCCGATCCAGTTCTATTCGTGCTTCATCAGTTACTCCACCCAAGACCAACCTTTCGCAGACCGGCTTTATGCCGATTTACAGAACAAGAACGTGCGCTGCTGGTTCGCGTCGCATAACATCCAAGGCGGTAAGAAGATTCACGAGCAAATTGACGAGGCGATACGAGTCTATGACCGACTGCTGCTGATCCTCTCTGATGCCAGCATGGCCAGCGAATGGATCAAAGACAGAAATCGCCAACGCACGCCAAAAGGAAATGGATCAGCGCACACGTGTGCTTTTCCCAATTAGCCTCGTTCCGTATGAAGTTATTCGACTATGGAAGAATTTCGACGCAGACACCGGAAAGGACTCGGCGCGGGAAATCCGCGAGTACTTCATTCCGGACTTCAGCGATTGGAAGAACCACGACACCTATAAGGTCGCATTGGAACGGCTAATAAGAGACCTCAAAGCTGGAGGCAAGGAGCAATGAGGTGCAACTGCCATCAGCTCGCTTGTTCGCACACTTTCCCTGCCCACTCTTTCGTGCGCTGGACCCACGCCTTGCGCTCTAGTTATTTTCGCCGATGCCCCGCTTGACGCACGCGCAGTATTGATGATCCAGCATCATCGGCGTGCAAGCCGCCAAGCAACCGATGCTCAAATAATTACCATGTCCGAGCTCATCCACTCATAGCTGCACAGTCTCAAAGAATACAGCGAAACCGCGATTAGACCGTCGAAGTTGAAAAGGTAACATGGGGCTCCGCCCCATACCCCGGGAACACTGGCCGGGGGCCACGCCCACCCCCGCGCCGAAGACGGCGCCCCCGAAGAGGAAGAGGCTCGCCCCGCTCGCCGGAACCAGAGCGCCGCAGACGGCGCGGAGAAAAGAGGCTCGCGCTTCGCGCTCGCCGGACCCGCTCGCTTCGCTCGCGGGGCGTGCAGGCCCTACACAAAATCCGTCACACGCCGGTAACAATCCCATGCTAAGCAGGGCGATGATGCTTTATCTACTGCTAAGCCTTGTTGAAGTGGCGCTGATGCTGGCGACGGCCCTTTGGGTTTAAACGCCCGCTGGCGAATCTACCGCGTTTATCACCCGCCAGAAGTGCGAACTGTGGCTCTACGGGCAAGGAAACCGCCTTCGCGAGGTATTCCCACCCGTGTGAGGCCGATTCGCGAGCGGCCCTGATAATGCCCGCAATCCACAGCCTCACTGCACTCGTCGCACAGCCACGGACCGCCGCAGTCCCGGCAGCGCGTGAGTTGCGGGACGTAATCAGAGCATTGGGAGCAGTGGCGCGGCGCGATGGTCCATTCCGGGTTCATGGGTTGGCGTCGAGAGCGCGCAGCAGTTCGCGCGCGAAAGTGAACACACCAGGTGGTTGCTCGACCGACAATAAGGAACGCTGCCGGCAGGCGATGGCATGTGAGAGCGCATCTGCGGGGTTCAGGGCGGCGAGCCCTGAACCGCACCATGGGCAGACTGGTTTGCTCGCTTCCATCAGACTTGCCCCTAAATCACAACGCCAGCTTGGGTTCTAGGCAGAAATCTTGCTAGTGGTGGTAAAACCCTCACGCCAGGGTACATGGACATGTTACGCGTTCGATATAAAGTTCGCGTCCCTGTTTCGATGAAGGCATGTCAGCAACCATGTCAGCGACCAGGTTGCCTGAGTTTAGGTCGAGCACGGGTTCAGAAGCGACACCGGACCATTCGATTTCTTTATATCTGTGACCCGTGCCTGGAATCTCTCCTGCCGGTGCAGATAAACGACTTATTTGCGAAATTTTCCTGGGCAAACAAAGAAAACTATTCGTAGCTGCTGGCTCAGAGGGCCGTTTCCGTGCCCGCAATCGATGCTAAACGCAATCCCAATGCGACCATCCGCTATCGAGATACAGAACCGTCCCGAAACGGTGCCGGAGCCAGGCGAACCAGAGCAGCTTGCCGCAGATGCTACAGCGCTTCATGGGTTGGCGGCGAACCAGCCGAGTGCTTGGTGAATGAAAGTGAACAGCCCGGTTAGTCGTTGATCAGCTTGGCGCTGCAATTCTAATTGCTCGTGCTGCGCGACGAGGCCCTGCGCTAGCGCCTCGTAGCTCTGAAACACTTCCGCCCATTGGAGTTTTGTGGCCATTCAGGCTTGTTACTGCATACGCGCCAGCAACCGATCAATCGTCGCTCGATGAACGCCGAAGATGCGCGCACACGACGCCGCGGTTTCCCGCCCGCTGTTCACGTCATCGAGCACCTTGCGTTGCTGCGCCGCGTTCAAGGCAAAGCGCCGCCCTGGTACTCGCCCTTCGCGCCGCGCCACTGCCAAGCCGGCGCGCGTCCGTTCGCGAATGATGTCCCGCTCATATTCGCTGAACGCGCTAATCATGTGAGCGAACATGCGCCCGGCCGCCGTCGTGGTATCGATGGACTCGGTAAGACTGCGAAACCCGACTTCGAGCTTTTCGAGCCGAAGGATGAATTCAGCGAAGTCCTTAACGCTGCGCGATAGCCGGTCGAGCTTCCACACCGTCACGATATCGCCCGCGCGCAACTGCTCAATCATGCGCTGGAGCTGTGGCCTATCCCAGCGCTCGCCCGAGCCATTGTCGTCATAAATTTTCTCGCAACCAGCGGCTTTCAGCGCCGCCACTTGAGCCGTGCTGTCCTGCTCACTCGTCGAAACTCTCGCATATCCGAATATCATGCGCACAAAGGTATCGCATTTAACTGATAATTTGCAATAGGTTTGTGCAGAAGTAAAAGTCAATATTTTCCTAGCTTCACGAGCCAGTCAAAGGATATCCGCACAAACGTTCCTTTGTGCTGAATCGATGCGCCTGCGCGCGGGGCAAAAAGGTATGGCAGAGTTGTCACACCTTAATGGTCGGACACTCCGTTCGACGCGGCAAAACCAGAGCAGAGTAGTGAAGAGGCACCAGGATGCACTTTCATATCCAGAACCAGAAAAAGAAAAGAGCCCAGAGGCATATGCTGCTCCGGGCTCCCATCCTGTTTGCCTACAGCGTGAGCCACTACCTCGCACTGCAAAAAGCAGCATAGCAAGAAACTCCATACCAGGCAAGCACTTTGCGGTGTCTGCGCCTGAATCCGAGTGCCATCCTGGAGCCTTCTTCACTATCTGCGTCTTCGCTTCTGCCTGCTGTCTATTAGACAGCATGAGATGACAAAGAGTTAATATATAATTCTTCAACCCAATCAATGTATGTAGAGGAAGCTTGGAAAGGCGCCACACCCCGTATGGCTTTCCGAGTTTTCCGCAGACGCGAGATGCTTGGTTGAGAGGCGACGAGCATGAGCAACCGACCAAGAATGAACGCGCGGGCCCGCGCGTTGAAGAGTATGATTCTACGGGAAGCCGCAAGGACCACCATGAAAACGCATGAGCCAGCCATCTTCAAAGCCGCCGACGTCGCGCGGGAATTGAACGTGAGCGAGATGACTATCGCAAGAATGGTTAAACGCGGCACCTTGCCAAAACCGATAAAGCTTGGCGTACGACTTACCGGCTGGCCGCGCGAGCAAATCTTGAAATGGATTAACGACGCCTTTGAGACGGCGAATGGAAAATCGGACTGAACCGAAGAGCGTAGGGGTGGGTGGGAGCCGTCGGACGATATCGGCGGCCCCCTTCGCGCATTTCCCAAACGCCCTGTGCGCGGCTGATAGGTGCCGCGCAATTAATTATACGCCGGCGCAGCGACATGTTGCGAATAAATAATCGGATGCTATTGCCAATGGTTAGCGGTTTATGCTATTGACTGCCATTATGGAAAAAGGCCGCCGAAGGAAAGCACCGCGGCAACCCCGGCCGGTGCTTCGCGTGGTTTTGGACGAGGCGGTAGCCCAGCGCATCGAGACGCTTGCCAAGACCGAATCCCGTTCGATATCGAATCAAATTTCCGTACTAATTGCTGAGGCATTCGCCCAGCGCGACCGTACAGCAACTCCGAGAGCCGCCTGAATGTAAATCCAGCCGCCCCCCATCACTACGCTTCCCCCTCCTCGCGGGCTGTCGAGAACGCCAGTTCGCTCCCCTTCCACATAAAAAAAACCGGTGCCCACCGCCGGTTCAAGGTCGAGTCCTATCCAAAATCCGAGCCAAAAAGCGCGAATGCCCCGCTGGGAAATGGGAACCAGCAGGGCACTCGCAATGATGATGACAGGCTGGACGGCCGCTGTACCGCCCGTTTGAGCCCCACACGGAAGAGGACAACCCCATGTGAGACCGGACCCAGAAGCGCACAAGAAGCTACCCGAGACGAAAGGCACCACCCGAACGAACCGAGGAGCTACAAGTGAGCCAAGACAATACTATCACGACCGATAATCCTCAGGCCACAGAGCCAACGCGCCCCGATAGATCCTCCGACCCCGAAGGTTGGTTTTTGTCACATTTCAGAGAGCCGATGGTGGGCGGTGACGGTTTTCATATGTGCTTTTGTCCGAGCCATCCGGACGGTGCGAAGCACGGCAATCGTTCGTTGCAAATCTCGCGACACGGCAACAAGTGGCTGCTGCGTTGTTTTAACCTGTGTGACACTCCGGACATTATTGCCGCCGCCGGCTTGAACATGCGCGACCTGTTTATCGATGAGCCGGTAATCAAGGCACCGTCAGAACCCCACACGCTCGAATGGGCCAGAAAAATCGTTGCGGATTATGAGCCGAAAATCGCCGCGGACCCGAGCTGCGCCTTCACCGCCGATTATGTTACCGCCGCCACGGTTTTCTCGATTGAGGAGGGTGACACTTTCGACCGGCTGTACGAAGAAATCAAGAATCGGGGCGTTAGGGTCAGTGATTGGCGGTGGCGCGTTCGTCAACGCGACCGCGAGTTGCGCAAGGAGCGCTCCAAAATAGCGGAGCAACGGGCGAAAGCGACCGAAGCCGCCCAGTCGGCCGAGCCCCCTTCGTGGGCACCGCTTGATGACGCCTGCCAACAGCCGGTTGACGGCGGCGAGCTTTTGGGAAACCTGCGCAAGGCGATTCTGAAGTTCGTCCACCTGGACCAGGACCAGGCGACCATCGTCGCCTTGTGGATTTTGTTCAGTTGGATTTTCGACAAAGTAGCCGAGACTAATCCATTTTTGAGAGTTGTGTCGCCTCTGCCGAATTGCGGCAAATCGACGCTGCTCAAGGTGTTGCGCCATCTGTGCCGCGCGAGCTGGCTCGTGGCCAGTTCGACGCGAAGCGCCTTCACCCGGAAAGCGCAAACCGCCCGCTTCACATTTCTGCTCGACGAAGCCGATGCGTTTCTCCAAGAGAATGAACAGTTCCGCAATGTCTTGGATGGCGCATCAGACCCGGATACCGCCAATGTGGCAGTTTCAGAAAAGTTGGGCGATCAATGGCATCCAACAACAATTGATTGCTACGTTCCAATGGCCATTGCGTCAATAAAGCTGCTTTACGGGATGAATACTGTAGAGCAACGCTCAATTCACATCTGGCTAAAACGGACCACGCAAGCAGAGCGCAAAGCGCTAACCAAGGCACGTCAACGGACGCTGAAAGCTGAATTCACGCCTTTGACTCAGCAATGCGCGCGATGGGCTACAGATAATGCCTCAGCGCTTGCTGGTTGCTACCCGGAGCTTGACTTTGAAGATGGACGCGACGAGGACGTGTGGCAACCTATAGTCGCTATTGCCGACCATATACAACCGTCGCTTGGCAAACAGGTGCGAGACATCGCCAAGGCGATGATTGGCACTACATCAGATACTAAAGAAACGTTGGCCATCAAATTATTGGGCGACATCAAAGTGTTGTTCGATGTGAAGCGTGGCCAACAGCCGAAAGACCTGGCCGACAAGTACAAGTCCGAAACCCTATGCAAAGACCTGGCAGCAATGGACGGACGGCCATGGCATGCGATGAGCACGGGTAAGGGCCGGGAATCTAAAGCGATAGACCAAAATCGCCTGGCGAGGATGCTCAAAGATTTCGGAATTGCGCCGCACAACATTCGTATCAATAACGACACTCCGAAAGGTTATAAGCGAAAGTATTTCGAGGACGTCTGGGAACGCTACCCGAGCAAGTCCGAAGATGAGGATGAACCCCTGACCGACCCCCCAAATGAAGGCGAAAATGCATCCTCAGCCGATAGTTCTGAAGCACCCACAGACGAGGCTAAAGATACCTCTTCATTTTCACACACCCCCAGATTTGATGATTCCAGCCGCCACACCGCCACAACTCAACGTGGCGTAGGAGAAAATGGCAATTTTGAAGCCGCCACAGAACAGTTGTGTGGCGGCTCGAAAAATGGCTCCAACCTCAACGCAGAGAATGAGTGTGGCGGTGTGGCGGGTAAAAACGCTGAAAATGGGGATATGAAAAATAACATAGATACTTTTGACCCCTTCAGCGGCCCGACCGACGCTCACCCGAGATGGCGAAAACGTGGCCTGACCGATGGCTCGCCAGACGACCCGGAAGAGGCCGAAATTGACCGGCTGGCAGGTGAGGATAGATGGGAAGATGACAAATGAGCAGCCCCCGCAACCCCCAGATGAGGCAACCCATGGAGCGCGATGACAACGAACGGCCGGTAATCGTTTCGGCCCAGCCGGGTTTCGAGCTGGCCGATTATTGGGGCGATGAACTCGTTTGGCTACCGGTTATCGCCTGGAAAGTGGAGCAGGTTTTCATCGAGGACCGCAAATTCGGAGACGGTGAATGGATGGAGCACCTCTACCCGATAATCCCCGGACCAAAAACCACTATGGCTGAAAACCATCCCATCATACGAAGTCCTGGCAAGTTGATAATGGCGATATACGAAAGTGACGGGGCCGGTGAATCCGATGTTCTTGCTTACTTCCGAAAGTTGGATAAGCGGTGAGCCGCGGCGAAATTGCGGCCCTCTTGGAAAAACATAGCTGGAGTTTCTCAACATGCCCCGGACCAGGGCTGGAGGTCTGGCGACCGCCGATGCTGGCATCACTTTCCGATTCTTCGCTCTATGGTGAGCTACATACTGCAGAATCATCTACTTTCGCCGTAACGGATGGTAAAGCATGTATAATCATCACTTGCTGCCTTGGCCATTTAAACCAAGTTTTAGCTGACTTAAGTAGAAGGTTATGGCGGGACTGGCAGCTAGAGCACCGAAATTGACGCTAGGATAATCCTATGGCCAACAAAATTACTATGCCGCTCCCC
>JAFASD010000309.1 GCA_019244945.1 Acidobacteriaceae bacterium
GGTGCCGCTTTGAGGCGCACCGCATTTTCCCCGAACATCAAAGAGCGCCGTGATTACTCGAGCGCGGTTTTCGACCAAAGCGGAAACGTAATCGCGATGGGCGACGATATGCCTGTACACCTTGGCTCCATGCCGATGTCAGTACGCGCTGCCCTGGACAAACTCACGCTGGCGCCGGACGACATCGCAATTCTGAATGATCCTTACGAAGGCGGAACGCATCTTCCGGACATCACTTTGGTGATGCCGGTCTTCTTCGAAGAAAACGAGAGCGCCTCATTCTATGTCGCCAATCGTGCCCATCATGCGGATGTGGGAGGCGCTTATCCGGGATCCATGGGCCTTTGCCGCGAGATCTGGCAGGAAGGCGTTCGAATCCCGCCGCTAAAACTGGTCTCTGCGGGCGTATTGAACCAGGCTGTGCTGTCGCTGATTCTCAATAACGTTCGCACGCCGAAGGAACGCGAAGGAGACTTGACCGCGCAGATCGGCGCCTGTCGTATTGGCGTACAGCGCGTCCAGGAGATGCTTCAGAAGTATGCGCTCGACCGCATGCAAGCCAACGTTCTCGCACTCCTGAACCATTCGGAAGAGTTGATGAAAGCCGAGCTGGGGCAATTGCCGCAAGGCGAGTTCAGCGCCGAAGACTACCTCGATAATGATGGCATTACGGATGACTCACTTAAGATCTGCGTTGCGATCAGAACCGACCCGAAGCGCGGACGCGTAACGGTCGATTTCACTGGCTCCGCGGCGCAGGTCGCGGGCAGCCTGAATGCCGTTTACGCCATCACCTATTCGGCCGCCTTTTATGTATTTCGATGCCTGCTGCCGGAAGAAGCAGCTCCGACTGCCGGATTGATGCGGCGAGTTGCTCTGATTATTCCGGAAGGAACAGTGGTGAATGCTCGACCGCCCGCGGCTGTGGCGGGCGGAAACGTCGAAACGTCACAAAGGATCGTAGACGTGCTGCTGCGCGCTCTCGCTAAAATCTTGCCCGATCGAATTCCCGCCGCAAGCTCTGGCACCATGAATAATCTGACCATCGGCGGCATTGACCCGAGGGCGGCACAGCCGTATGCCTACTACGAGACGATTGCGGGCGGTTCCGGAGCAGGCCCAACATCCGACGGCATGTCCGGCGTGCATACGCATATGACCAACTCGCTGAACACGCCTGTCGAAGCGCTCGAATATGCGTATCCATTCCGGGTGCGGCGATACTCGTATCGAAAAAATTCGGGAGGCGCCGGCGAGCATCGGGGAGGTGACGGCTTGATCCGCGAAATCGAACTCTTGGCACCCGCTCAGGTAACCATTCTCTCGGAGCGCCGAATTCATGCGCCATATGGACTACACGGCGGCGGTGATGGATCGAAAGGACGTTCAATTCTCATCGAGAACGGGTCTGAACGCGAGCTTCCCGGCAAATGCAATCTACAGGTCAAAGCTGGCGCACTTTTGCGCATCGAAACACCGGGCGGCGGCGGTTGGGGCACACCCGCGCCCCCAGACGCAGCCTAATTCGGATAAGGTTCATTGGCGTGCACGATTCGTATATCGTGATCCGTGAAGATTTGATGGCCTCCCGGCAACGCGACCTTCGGCATGTGACAGGTCACGCAACCCGAAGTTGCCACAGGGCAGCTTTTCGGCGTTTGCGTCTGATGAGCGGCCACATTCAGCCCGTTCGAAGCGTGACACGCCAGGCACTTCGAATCGTACGAGACAGGGTCGCGAACTACTTCCTGATGCGGATCGTGGCAGGCTATGCAACTGATCCGCCGGTCGCTCCCATCAAAGCACTTGCTGTTTGCAAGCCGATACGGCTGAAATCGAACGTTTATTTCGCCTCGCAATCGATCTCTCACCACCGTCTCCCAGGAACGGTGGCATTGGCCGCAAAAGTTCGAGATCTCCTCGGAAGATAATTTCTTGAGCTTCGGCGGAACTGATTGCAGACTGCCGTGAGAGATGGCTTCCAGATGATTCAGCGCTCCGGTATGGCAGTGCTCACAGGTAACTCCAGGCTTGAGCGATTCCAGATGTAAGTGATTGCCCGTAACCGAGCCGGTCGAGTGACAACCAAAGCACGCCGACGGCTCATCTGGCCGAAGCTGTCGGCCGAAAGCTTCCACAAGATTCTTGGGCTGAATATCTTGATCGCCAATGGTAGTGTCGAGCCCGTTAATAGCCGGATAGTAACTGACCATACTTTCATAGAGCCGGCCTTCGTATTCCAGGACCCAGGTTTGCGAGCCCGCCCCGAAGGTCCAATGGACCCGAAACGACATTGTCTGAGAGCCGTCGCTCACCGAGTACGTAGTCTGATCGGCGTGCGTCTCAACTGTGTAGGTAAAAGCGCCTTTCCGAACCGTCAACATTGGGTGCGCCTTGAGCACCGCGTTATTGCCCGGCAATGACAGCGCATGTGCCATGGATGTTGCGGGCTGAGAAAGCGCCTGTTGGGTATGACACGATGCGCAAGTGACGACAGGTTTCGCGGGCTGGGCGGCGCTTCCTGCAGCAATGGCGAGTAACGCCAGAGTGAGGGCGTTATCGCTGCGCAACCGAGGTGGTCTCCTTGGTAAGATCCATCGAGATCTGCCGCTCGCGTCGCGCATCCTGATTCCGGCCTATTCTCGCGTAAGTCGTCGCCAACGAAAGATGCGATTCAAGAAACTTTGGGTCCAACTTCGCACCCGTCTCCAGATGCTGAATTCCGCGGTCGACTGCTCCGGTTTCAACCAGTGAGCGTCCAAAAACGAACTGCGCTATTGCGGAGTTTGGGTCCGCCTGCGCCGCTTTTTCGGCGTACGGCAAAGCTGTCTGATACTCACTCCGCCGCAACAAAACCCAAGCCAGCATCGAATCGGCAGCCGTGTTTCCGGGATTGTTTTGTAGCTCGGCCTCGAACTCTTCGATTCCCTGGTCCGGATCGGTCGCCAGCAGAGTAAGGCCGTATGCGTAGTGGACATTTGCCGCGGTCGGAAAACGCGTGAGCAGGTCTCGAAAAGCTTGATCGCCTTCTGTAACATTGCCGGCCATCCTGTAGGAAGCAGCTTTACCGGCTGTGAGAAAGAGATCTTCTTTTTCCGCCCGAATATCCTTCGGCAGAAGCGGTGTTCGAAGAACGGCAAGACCGATACCCAGCAGAATCGATTTGTTCTGGGCGCCGTCGCGCGCGAACCGCGAATATTTCTGAAGCGCTTTATCGAAATCCCCTTCGCGCGTCAGCAGGAGCGCTTCGTGATAGCGCAGCACGACGTCCATTTGTGGATCGCTTGGAGCGCTCAACGACAGACTGCGCTGAATATGCGACAAAGATTGAGGATACT
>JAFASD010000329.1 GCA_019244945.1 Acidobacteriaceae bacterium
TACGCAATGAGCCTGTGCCGGTTATGTCGACCGAAAAAGCGTCCGGCGCGACAACTTTGTAAATGTTGGCCTGGGTCTTGGGCTCGGTGCCGGCCAATTCGATATCCTTCCCGCTCAGTGTTACACCTGGCGGAACGATGAGATGCAGCGGGCCGCTCGGCATACCTTTGACATTCACGACCTGGCCATGAAAGGTGAATGGAGAACCCGCGGGAAGCACATAACTCACTTCGAACTCGGTTTGTCCAGGTTTAATTGGAAAGTTCACTTTGAACACATCGCTCTGTTCTGTTTTTTCGGGGGGGCGGGGCAAGGGCATTCCTTGCGGCCCTTGTGCATTGATCTGCACCTGACCATTGGCGGCGGGCGGCAGATAGAAGCGCAAGCCGCCGAGAACGTCATTGTTGTACGTCGTCTTGCTCTCGTTCTGTACAATGACTCTCTCCTCGACCGCGATTTGACTGATCGAGGGCTCGAGGACGATCATTTGCTCTGCCAGACGCGCGATCGCAGGCGATTTGGTCGGTTCGTAAATCTCCAACTCCACATTCGAAGTTGGGGCATTTGGCGTCAGCAGTTTATTGTAGTTGACGTCCTTGTATGCAGCCTGCAGGAGCTGCGGTCCACCGCCGGGCTGATCGTTTTCGAAGGCGAAGTGACCGGAAACGTCGCTGGCCGTCGTGCCGAGATTCTTCATGCCTTGCTCTCCCGGCTTCAATAGCGTGATGTTCACTCCCCCTTGCGGTTTGCCGGTCGTGCGATTCACAACGGTGCCATCGATTGCAGCGAATAGCGAGGCTGCGCTAAACGCTATAAGGCATGAAATACGGAACAGCTTTGTCATGCGATGGCTCTCCCACACTCACCGCAATATTTGAGCGATTGCGGAAACGACGCTCCACAATGCGGGCAAGTCGTGCCCTTCGGTCGGATAGCCGCTTGCTTCGGACTGGCGGGTTTAGGCGGAACTCGGGTTGGCTTCAGGCCTAGCTTCTTGGTCGTTTCTTCGATCGCGGCAAGCACGCCAGCCAATTCTTTTTGGAGCGCTCGCTTGGTTTGCTGATAATCTTCGTCGGAGAGTTTGCCCAAACGATATTCGAACTGGAGGTCTCGCAGATTATCGTAAATTGCCTGCTTCCGATCTTCGAGGTGTTGAACCGGCGAGACCGGCACCGGCTCAGGAACGTCCTTTTCCCGGACAAACAGCGTGAACATTAGCGCTCCGAGCACAAGAATGGCGGCGAGGGCGACGATCATTTTCGAGGTTCGGAAGATTCGTCAAACTCGCGGTCGATCTGGGCGCGGAAACGGTTCAGCGTGGCCTGATCAGCGGCTGAGAGCGGCTCCGGATCTTTTTGGTTGCGGCGGACGTAGCGCGAGTAGATAAAAAATCCGATCAACAATGCGATTCCGGGCATCAGCCAGGTGACGATTGGGCCTATTCCTTGCGCGGGGGGCGCGGCCAGCGCGACAATTCCTTCTTCCCGAACGATCGCGCTCACGATGTTTGCGTCGCTTAACCCTCGCTTCTGCATTTCGTAAATCTTGCGCCGCATGGGGTCGGCCGAACCGCAATGAAGCATCGGGCAATTGCCAACAGTGTTCCGGCATCCTCCGCAGCGGCAGGCGAGCTTGTCGCCGACACGCAGCACGTCCGGCGTCAGATACGAGGTGGGATCTTGCGCGACTACAGCTGCGAGGGCGGCGAAGAACGCGATTACCAGTTTAAGATTCCACTGTCGCAGGCGTACTGGCAATACCTACTACCTCCGTGCGCGCATACTGCAACCGTACCTTTGAAGGAATCAAGCAGATAATCGTCCCGAAGAGCAGAACCCAATAACCGATCCAGATACACGAGACCAGCGGAAATACATACATCTGAAAAATGGCTTTGCTGCTGTCGGGTAAAACGCCTGAATAATTGACGTACAGGTCTTCGTTGAGACGCCGGCGAATTCCGATAATCGAGCTCTGCTGCTGGCTGGATTTGTAGAACCGCACTTCCGGCTCGAGTTGATCGATGATCTTTCCATCGCGTGAGACTTCGAGAACGGCGTGACTGAGCTGGTAATCGGAGTTTTCGCCATCATTGACGCTGAGCAGCTTCAAATCGTAGTGCCCGAAGCGAACACTCTGACCGAGGCCGAGATTGCGCGTTTCGTGCCGGTTGAAAGCACTTCCCGTGAAACCGATGAACATAAAAACGATGCCCATATGCACGAGATAACCGCCGTAACGGCGAGTATTGCGCCAGGTAAGCTGAAACGCTGCGGTGGGCAGTGGCAGATGCTCTTTGGCCTGAATGGCCCGTGATCCTTTCCAGAACTCACTGACGATGGTCGTCAGCACAAAGGCGCACAGGCCGAATGAGATCAGCGCGGCGATCTGGTGGATGCCCGAGCTCGCGAGAATCGCGATCAGCGCGGCGCCGACTATCGTTGGAATTAGGAACGCGCGTTTCAAACTGTTGAGCGAACTTTTTCGCCATGCAATCAGCGGTCCGACGCCCGTCAGAAAAAGCAGAAACAGAGCGATGGGCACGTTCACGCGGGTGTAGTAAGGCGCGTCGATGGTTTCTTTTTCGCGAGTCACGGCTTCCATGAGCACTGGAAAAAGAGTGCCCCACAAAACAGCGAAACAGCTCGCCAGCAGAATGAGATTGTTGAACAGAAAACTGGATTCGCGCGATACAATGCTCTCCAGTTTGACCTCACTCTTCAGATACGGCAGGTTGCTGATAATCGCGAATGCGGTCAGTACCGTTGCACTTATAAGGAACGTCGTGAAATAGGGCTTGACCGGTGATAGGGCGAAGGCATGCACGGAAGCAACCAGGCCAGTGCGTGTGAGCGTGGTCCCTAAGATGCTCAACAGGAATGTGGCTGAAACAAGCACCATGTTCCAGACTTTCATCATTCCTTTCTTTTCCTGCATCATGACGGAAT
Source organism: Acidobacteriaceae bacterium (assembly GCA_019244945.1). GTDB lineage: Bacteria > Acidobacteriota > Terriglobia > Bryobacterales > Bryobacteraceae > Bog-105. The sequence goes on from JAFASD010000329.1 coordinate 2,949, forward strand.
GCAGGAAGGCCGTGGCGGTAATCCACGGCATGATCGAAGCGTTCTCGACCGGATCCCAGCCCCAATAGCCGCCCCAACCCAGAACTGTATAGGCCCATCCCATGCCGAGCAGGACGCCCGTGCTTTGAAAC
>JAFASD010000357.1 GCA_019244945.1 Acidobacteriaceae bacterium
GGAAGTCCTTCCAATTGCGCCATCCGCGCTGTGTGTGGGGCGCGAAAATGGTCTTTCCCGGGTTTGCCTGTGATGGCCCTAGCGGCGGGCGAGGTATGTTCGCTCATGACGGAATGACGGGCCTGTAGGGGCGTTTCGCCTACGATAGCACGGCCCGGCTAAAGCGGCTGGGTGAGGGCAAGCAAGCACACCGGCAGGCGTTGTCTACCTCCTCGCCGAGCAAACCTTAAGCATTCCTACGAAAATCTAACTGGCGCAGAGGCATGCTGGATCAACGAGTTAACCCCCTTCGTGGTGCCGTGCTTACAAACAATTCCGCGTTCTGCACACTTGCAGGGACGGCCTCGTTTCCGCTTCGGAAAAGACGCCGGTCCGGCATTGACAACAAGCGTGTCGCAATCGCTCGGCAACGTCGCTTCTTCCTCTGTCGGTTCTGCGGTGGCCGGCGTCAACTTCACTACGCATCCCAACTTCTCCAGCCGCGCGATCAATCGCGAAACCACCTTCGGCTTGTTCCTCCGATCGTAGTAATCGCCCCCCAATTCGACATACTCTTCACAGCGCGCTAATACGTTGTACACTACCGTGATCATGTGATGAGCCAAGGCTAACACCGCCTTCTGGGAGCCTTTGCGCACCAGCATGCGTTTATAAAAAGCCGACAGGTATGTGTTCTTGGTATGCGAAGCCGACCACGCCGCTTGACACATCCCACGCCTGACGTAGCGATTCGCTTTGCGGGTCCGTCCACTCATCCGCTTGCCGCCGCTTTCCCGATTGCCGGGACACAAGCCGGCCCAACTGGCTACATGCGCCGCGTCTCCAAACACCGTCATTTCCACCCCCAACTCAGCCACAATCATCCACGCCGTCTTGCGGTCGATTCCCGGAATAGTCATCACCCGCTGCATTGGTTCCTCAAACCGCATCACCCGCCGCTCGATCTCCTGCTCCAGCACTTCCACCTGGATCTCCAGCCATTCCACTTGCCGCAGCTGTTGACCGAGCAACCAACGCTGGTTATCCGTGAAACTGCCCTCCAGCGCCAATTCCAGTTCTCGCTTCTTGCCGCGCAAGGTGCTTCGCGCATAATCGGCCATCCAGCCTGGATCGCGCCTGCCTTCCACGATAGCTTTCAGCATGGTGCGACCCGATAAGCCGAATAAATCCGTCGCCACCGACGAGATCTTGATGTTGCCTGCCTGGCACAACTGCTCGATCCGGTTCTTCACCCGATTCAGGTCGTCTACCACATGCACCCGCTGGCGCGTCAAATCACGCAATTCCCGAATCTCTCGCGACGGAACCCAACTGCCCCGCAGCTTGTCGCCTTCTAGCAGGCCCGCAATCCACTGCGCATCTTTGGGATCGGTCTTGTATCCATTAAGTCCCTTGATGTGTTGCGGATTCACCAACAGCAGCGTCTCAAAGTGACCCTCCAACAGGTTCCAAACCGAACGCCACTATTGACCCGTCGATTCCATGGCAATCTCGGTCACCTTGCAGGCCTTGAGCCAGGCCCGCAGTTGCTTCAGCTCTCGGGTAAAGGTGCGAAAGTTCCGCTTCTTGACTTCCAGGTGCGGCTGGCCTATCGGCGCCAATACGCACACCGTAACACTCTTCTTATGTACGTCGATGCCGCAGCAGCGGCGATACTTCTGCTTGTCCATAATGTCCTTCTGGATCGCCGAGCGAAGGACGCCTGAAGAACGATAAATTGACAATCCTACGCGTGTTCATCCGCCCACAGGCGGCGACTACAGTTCCTGGTTCCAGTAAGCGCGTCCTGGCCAGATTCACAAGCGGGCTTCTAAGAGCACCAAACGACAACCGGCCTCATGTTTCGCTGGGAGATCTGCTTCTATCTTCCCGAACTTGTCAAGCCCACGCCATTTTCATGCGTCCTGGTGGGACGCGTCCGTCGGGATTCACCGCCGGCGCAAATTTCTTTTCCTCATCCCCTCACCTACTTACAGCCAACCGGCCGCTGATCCCATCGCGCCTCCCTGCACAATCGAATCAGCCGGGCACCCGGCCAATTCATCCCAAGGAGCCTCCCATGGCAACCGAATCTCAGATCAACGCGAACCGCGAAAACGCGACGCATTCTACCGGACCCACGACCCCCGAAGGCAAGAAGCGTTCCGCCCTCAATGCGATGAAATTCGGTCTCACCGGCCGCACCGTCGTGCTGCCCGGAGAAGATCTCGAGTTGTACGAAAAATTCCTTCAGAAATGGCTCGATGAACTCAAGCCGGTCGGTATCAAGGAAACCGAATACGTCCGCACCATCGTGGATTGCAAATGGCGCTTAAATCGCATCCGCAGCTCCGAGGATTGTGTGTACGCGCTCAATCAAAACAAGTA
>JAFASD010000570.1 GCA_019244945.1 Acidobacteriaceae bacterium
CCGCGCGGCAGGCATGGGCGTGATCAGCATGAAATTGGTGGGCGAGGGTAGGTTTACAACACGCGAGGACCGCCAGGCTTCCATGAGGTTCGCCTTCCAGCACGCGGGCGTCGACAGCGTGACCGTCGGCTACAAGAACACGGCCGAGATTGATGAAGCAATCGAAAATCTAAACCTGGCGCTCGCGTGACGAGCTGTTAACGGTTCTGCGGTTGCCGGATGTATTGCGGAACTTCGGCGTCCTTGGGTAGGCGAGGATCCGGTATCGGAGCTTTCGTGTCCATTTTCAGAGGAAGAATCCCCGCCCAGACGGGAAGAGCGTAGTCCTCTTCGTCATCCAGCGGCGGACCTTCGCGAATTTTTGCCGAGGCTTCCTCGATTGAAAACTCAAGGACTGAGGTGGCTTTCAGTTCCTTTTCGGTCGGGCTGCGCACATCGTTCCAGCGACCTGCTATGACGTGTTCGGAAATAATGCGCAGCGCCCGTGTTTTCTCGGCCGGTTCGGCGATTTTGCGCGCGATGCCGAACGCCACGACGGAGCGGTAGTTCATGGAATGGTGAAACGCGGATCTGGCCAGCACCAGGCCGTCTACCAGCGTTACCGTTAGGCAGGCCGCCAAGCCGGCACCCAGTTCGCCTAACATTCTGCTTGCGGCCGATCCGTGCAAGTATAGCCTCTCACCTTCGCGGCCGTACAGCGTCGGGATGACAAACGGTTGGCTATCCGTCTGGAAACCGACGTGGGCCAGAAAGCCGGCGTCCAAAATTGCATGGATGGTCTCGATATCATGCGATCCACGCTTCGGTAATCTACGGAGTTGACTCCGCTGGGTCAGTGTCATTGTTGGTTGATAGAGGCCGGGCAAAGCTCGCGCGCGCGACCCTGCCAAAAAGCTTATCGCACAGCAGACTTGGGCTGGTGGGACTGCGGTGTGGTCCAATGCCGCGCTCCGCTAAACTGGGTATCACGTGAAGAAGAGGGTGCTTTTTCTATGCATCGGCAATTCCTGTCGTAGTCAGATGGCCGAAGGATTCGCCCGTAGGTACGGCAGCGACGTGATTGAACCCCTGAGTGCCGGTTTCGCTCCCGCTGCAATCGTTCAGCCGCTTACACAGAAAGTGATGCTGGCCAAAAACATTAATATTGAGGATCAATATCCGAAAGATCTAGATGGAGTGGACATCCCCAGTTTGGATCTGATTATCAACATGAGCGGAACTAGGCTTCCGCCGCGCATGCCCATTGAAGTGAGAGATTGGAAGATAGAAGATCCGCTGGGCCGTACAGAAGAAATGTACATTGCCGTTCGCGACCAGATTGAGAACCTGGTGATGCGTCTGATTTTGGAGCTCCGGCGACAAGCCCGTATCGCTCAGGCTCTCTAAAAGAGATACGCGGTTTCAAACGCAAAAGGCGTCTGAAACCGCGTGAACTTCAGCCGGAAAATCGGCAGGTAAAGCTACTACTTGGGGCTGCTGGTGCTGGTGGTGTCGGTCGACATCGTAGAAGTGTTCTTCTTATGATGACGGCTCTTCTTGGTGCTCTTCATCGTGTTTGTGTCAGTGCCGGCGGTGTTGCTTGTAGAGGTGTTCTGAGCAAAAACTGCACCGACGGGGAGTAGGGAAAGGCCTAGGGCGGCGATCATGATCTTCTTCATTTTAGAGATATCTCCTTAATCTACAACGTAGTGATAGCACTAAGTGCTCTCACAGAGTATGTTCGCAGACATAGGGTGAAGTAGTCCTGAAGTTCACATTAAACTTGTTTTAATGTAGGAGAAGGAATAAAACGCGAAATCGGGCCATTCAAATGCATTGTTTGTGCAAAAAGGCACAAAACGCATTAAAATCGAGTGGTTCACCAGAAGAATAAGATGCCAGATCCCGCCTCGTCCCCGCAAAAGATCAACAGCCGGTACGAAATCAAAGACCCCGCTATCGGCGAAGGCGGAATGGGCGTTGTTTATAAGGCCTACGATACGGTCACCAAGCGATTCGTGGCCTTGAAAACCATGCGGGGCAACGTGGATCCCGCGGCCATAGAGCTGTTTGAACGGGAATGGACGGTTTTGGCTCGCATGAGCCATCCCAACATAGTCGACATTTTGGACACCGGCGAATTTCGCGAAGATGGACAGCGAAAACCGTACTTCGTCATGCCGCTACTGCCAGGCGTGACCCTGGATCATCTGATCAAGTCCTCGAGCCAGCGTCTCACGGTAGAACGCACGGTTGAAATCATGTGCCAGGCTTGCCGCGGGTTGCAGGCCGCCCATGATCACGGGCTCATCCATCGCGACTTGAAACCCAGCAACATTTTCGTCATGGACGATGACACGGTCAAAATTATCGATTTCGGCGTGGTTCATCTTGCCGATCAACGATCTGTGACGGGAATGAAAGGAACCATCCAGTACATGGCGCCGGAACAGCTCGAGATGAAGCCCGCGACGCCCATGTCGGATATCTTTTCGCTGGCAGTCGTTTGCTACGAAGCGCTCACCAAGCGCAAGCCGTTCACCGGCAAGACAGAAGGTGAGCTGGTGGATTCGATTCGGACGCACATCCCGCCTCCGGTTTCCGACCTGAATGGAGCGGTGAATCAGTTGATCAGCCGCACGATTCACAAGGCCTTGGCCAAGCAGCCTTGGCATCGGTTCTCGAGCGCCAAGGAGTTTTCCGACACCCTTCAGAAAGCGCTTCGTAACGAGCCCATCGACCGTTTTGACCGGAACAAGATTTTGCCCAAAATCGAACGGATCAAAAGGGCGCAGAACGAAGGCGATTACCAATTTGCCCAGGAGATGCTCACCGAGCTCGAGTCCGAAGGCCATATGGATCCGGAAATGTCGTTATTGCGGATCCAGATCGATCAGGCCATCCGGCAGAAAGCTATCCGGCATTTGCTCGAAAGCGCGCGGACGCGAATGGAAGAGGACGAACTCCCCCTTGCTTTGCAAAAAATCCAAGAGGTCTTGAGCATCGATCCCGGCAATGTGGATGCCTCAAGCCTGAAGAGCCAAATTGAACGGCAGCGGAGCGAGAAACAAATTGAAAACTGGTTCCGCCTGGTCCGGGAGCATCTCGATAATCAGCTATACAGTCAGGCGCGGCAAGGGATTCAGGAGATTCTCAAGATCAACGCGTCCGACAGCCGGGCGCGTGAGTTGCTGGCGGAGATCGATCGAACCGAGCGGGAAGCCACCAAGATCCGGGAAGAGAAGCAGAAGCTCTATGAGGCGGCAGTCGATTCCTATAAGAATGGCGAGATCAGTACTGCTCTCAGCAAGCTCGAGCACTTGCTGGATCTGAACCGGGCGGGGCCAAAGTCGATTATGCCCGATCGCGATGCGCAGTATCAGAGTCTATACAACCAGGTCCGTTCCGAACGCGATGCCGCCCGCAATGCCTATGCCGAGGGACGCAAACATTTAGGGGATCACAACTTCTCGCGCGCTCTGGAGATTTGCCAGGAATTCCTCCAAAAGCATCCGGGCGATCCCATGTTCCAGGCGCTCAAAATCGAAGCCGAAGAAGTACAGCGACAGCAACAATCTGCTGCTATTGCGGAAGTAAACCGGCGCGTCGAGGCCGAACCTGACCTGGACAAGAAGTACAACATCATCAAAGAAGCGGTTGAAAAATATCCGAACGAGCAACATTTCAAGTCTTCCTTGAAGCTGGTGAAAGATCGGCGCGACCTGATCAATTCCATTGTGGGTCGCGCTCGGCAGTACGAAGAACGTGGGCAGTTTAACGACGCGGCCGGGCAGTGGGACATTCTGCGGAACATTTACCCGCTTTATCCCGGACTTGATTTTGAAGTGCAACGCCTCGCGAGGCGCCGGGATGAGCAGGCCAAGGATGAAGCCAAAACCAGATGGGTGGAAAGAATCGATCACCACTTCGGGGCTGGCGAATACAGCAAAGCGCGTGAGGTCATCCAGGAGGCTCTGCTCGAGTTTCCGGACGATAAAGAACTCCAGGGGTTGGAATCGCTAGCTGAACAGGGAATCAAGCGCAGCTCCGATGCCAATTTGCTGCTTGCCGAAGGTAAGGCGCTCTTTGCCGAACGGAAATACGAAGAAGGATTGAACA
>JAFASD010000322.1 GCA_019244945.1 Acidobacteriaceae bacterium
GGAATGACGATGGCCCGCGTCCAGGAAGACATCTGGTAGATGAACTTGAATGGCAGCAGAATCAGCTCGGGAGGAATGGAGGGGCATGCTGCGCGGGGAAACAGATCGAACAGGCTGAGATTCGTGCGCACGTAGCTGTTTGCGGCCTGGAGACCACCGAGATCGAGGATGCGCGCGCGCAGACGCATCATGCGAGAGTCGGATGCGGAGAGACCGCCCAGTTTGAGAGCGAAGTAGGCTTTGATGGATGCGTTTACTTCAGACGGGCCGTTCAGGTATATGTTGAAGCTGCCGTCGGGAAGTTGTCGCGCGAGAATAGCGGCGACTGCTTTGTCCATTTGCGGTCGGGTGGGAGGATTCCAGACGCCATCCACGGGCGGATGCAACCAAAGCTGCATCATGATGTAGTCGGATTCGAGGGTTGTGTCGGCGCGGAGATCGGCCCACCAGTAACCTTCCGGAGATTGGCGGTGAAGCAGTGAGGAGGATGCCTTTCGGATGGCATCCGTGGCGGCGTAATTCAGTGAACCGGAAGTTGCGAGTGTAGACCTCATCGTTTCAGGGGATGAAAACGGGATTGGGCATTATCGGGTATTGCGGCACACCAATCGCTTCGCTCATGGCTCTGATTCAAAGGAACACCAATCGCTTCGCTCATGGCTCTGACTAGGCGCGCACCCTATGGAGACGCGGCTTGAAGCTTTCGAGATCGGAAGGAAGCGTAAAGCGCACGTCCTCCTCTTTAATCTCGGCCTCTTCGAGATCGGTATAGCCTTTGGATCGCAGATGATCGATCAACTCTTCGACCAGATGTTCCGGGGCGGAGGCGCCGGCTGTTACGGCCACGGTGTCGATGCCTTCGAGCATTTCCGGTTCGATTTCCGTAGAATCGTCGAGCAAGTAAGCGGGAACGCCGGCTTTTTGGCATACCTCGACGAGGCGTCGGGAATTGGAGCTGTTTTGAGATCCAACCACAAGCAGCGCCTGGCAAAGCGGGGCTACGGCTTTGACGGCGAGCTGACGGTTCTCGGTTGCATAACAGATATCTTGCGTTTTGGGTCCGACTATTTTGGGGAAGCGCTCGAGTAAGCGCGTAACGATGTCCTTGGTCTCGTCGAGAGAGAGAGTCGTCTGCGTCAGGTAAACGATCCGGTCCGGGTCTTTGATATGCAGGCGGTCGACATCTTCTACGTCGGAGACCAGAATGGTGTTTTCGGGGGCTTCGCCGAGAGTGCCCGTGACTTCGTCGTGATCCCGGTGGCCGATGAGGATGATGGTGTAGCCCTGCTTGGCGAATCGGACGGCTTCGAGATGGACCTTGGTGACCAAGGGGCAAGTGGCATCGATGACCTGGAGGCGGCGCTCCTTGGCTTCGGTACGGACGGCGGGAGAGACGCCGTGAGCGCTAAAGATCACCCGGGCGCCTTCGGGGACTTCGCTGAGCTCTTCGACGAAGACGGCTCCGGCGCGGCGAAGCTCATCGACGACGTGGCGGTTGTGGACGATCTCTTTTCGAACGTAAATGGGGGCGCCGTAGAGGTCGAGGGCGATCTTTACGACATCGATGGCGCGGACGACGCCAGCGCAGAAGCCTCGCGGTTTCAATAAGATAATCTTCTTTTGGAGGCCGCTAAACGGGATCGGGCCCGAAGATACAGCGGTGTCGTAACTGAGGCCAGCACTTGGCATAAGGAAGCTCAATTATATCAAGTACTTTAGTTTCGGAGAATAGGAAATTGCGGGTCAGGCTGGTGGCCGCGACTCAGGTTCGGGATCTGAATCGATCGGGACCACGGGACCGACGTGGCCGGAACCGGAGGCTGCTTCCCGCTGTATGACCTCGAGCCACGTGTCATAGCTCATTTTTTGAACCCCGATCATGTCGGTGCGTTTCCGGAACTCATCGAGCCTGGTCCAGTCGTATTCGGGCGGGACTCCTTGAGGGAAACTGATGTAGCGTTCGAACAGGAGCGGAACTTGGGGCCGCTTGGCAGCTTCCTTCATCATCTGCTGGTTGCTAGGAAAGAAGAACGTTCGGGTTTGGCCGTTGACCACTTCGACTTCGATCACCTGCTGCAGTTTCAGCTCTTCGGCCATGGTTTTTTGTTTTTCATTGCACCACTGGATCTGAAGCCTGATGAGCCGATCGCGGGCGCGCGATCTGAGTTGTTCGGCGCGGTCGAGCCTGCCGTAATAAGCTTCTAACTCTTTGTAGTGGCGGAAGAAGGCGCGCTCGGCGGTGGTTTTGTAGCGGGAGAAGTTGGTGAAGCGTTTATGGTCGCTGTCAGTCCAGGACGAGGGCTCAGAGGGAAGATCCCACTGCACCTTCTCGAGCCACTTTTCATTGCGCTTCAGAAACCAGTGAGCCCGGGCGGTTTCTTCGACGAGCGTATAGGCGACGCCGTCTTGGGGATCGTAATGGGTGAACCAGCCCTTGATGGTGAATTCAAATTCTGCGGGGTCTTCGCCGGGCAGAATGGTTTTCTCGGAACGGCAGCCGTGCTTGAGGCCGTTCATGCTGGAAGTGGCCTTGCCGCGAGGGGTGCGCGGGCCGCTTGGCCCAAAAGGCGAGAGGAAAGCGGAATCAGCGTCTGAGGGCTGCTCTTCATCGAGCGGCAGATTTTCTTCGGTGAGGAAGTATTGCATAGAGGGACGTTCTGCGCACGATTGTCTCGGTGGTTGTGACGCGGTTGGCGAGTGGAACGAGGGGAAGTTATTGATTTTGAG
>JAFASD010000003.1 GCA_019244945.1 Acidobacteriaceae bacterium
TGCGGGATCAAGAGCCCTCACTGCCCCGAGTACGCTCGGATGTAGATCCAACGGCGTGCCGAGTTCCGGCCTTGTCCCCAGATTGCTGACGCAGATATCCGCCCGCCATCGCATGGAGTTCGCCATATGCGACCTCGATTAAGCTGTCCAATACAGCCGCGTCGCCTTGACTCCAGCGCTGCAGAAGAGAAGTAATCCCTCCAGAAATCTGGGCCTCCGATGCCATTTCGGGTATGTTTGCCGTCTTACCGTGCGATTTCTGTAACGTGTCAGTAGGGTGTTACGCGCAAAGTACTTAAGCGCGTCCAGTTTGTGATTTACTATTACAGGATGAAGATAGCGCCGCGACAGAACCTGGCCCCGGTTCAGCCCGTTCGCGCGGCCGAAGGATCGGCGGCTGCTACACCTCCAGAACAGCAGATTCCGTTTGTACCGGGTGCAAGCAAAACGTTCGCAAATCCGTTCGGCCAGCGGCTCATTGGCGGTACTTACAAAAATCCCCTCAGCACGTCGTCGCAGTCTCTGACGGTCTCATTGAAATGGATCGTGCAGGCTGTACTGTTCGGAGGAGACCCAAAGACAGGTAAGTCGCAGTCTCTGACGGTCTCATTGAAAGAGATCGTGTACATCGTGATTGCCGTCGCGATCATTGTCTCGCTAACCCGAATCGTGCAGCACGTCAGCGATGTTGGACAGGGGTGGGTATTCGGATGGATCGCGCTGGCGATTGTTTTTGGTTGCCTAAGTAAGTGGAAACGACCGGTTTCGGTAATCGCCTCCTTCGTTGCTATCGCGCTATTGGCGGCGGTGCTCATATGGAGAAACAGTGAGCACTGGCTATTCGTAATTGCGATTCTGATTCTGTGGGGTATCTGGCTCAACCTCGATGTAATTAATAAGCTTCTGACCGAAGTGAAGATCCCGATTGCGGATCCCAGGATTACCAATTGGGCGACCATGTTGGGTCCCGCGCTGTTCGGTTCCGTTGTGAGTTTCTTTGCGACGCAATCGAGCGCAATCTCGGCGGCGGTTCTCGTGGTCGTGTTCTTGGAGGTGGTGAGGTGGTTCTGGTATAGAGCGATCGAGGAATCCCTTCGACACTTGTTGTTGTCGGCGGCGCTTGTGGGGCCGTCCGCCATTCTGCTGTCTTGGATCTTTATCTCTCTGGTCCATCGGCTTCCTCAGCTCGGGCCAGATGTCTCGCCTCAAATGCAGCATGCAACGCTGATGAAACGCAAGGCTATGCTCGAATCGTGGAAAGGCCCGAGCGTGGCGGTGCTGCTTTCCGGCGGCGGATATCGGGCAGCGGTCACTCACGCGGGCTTACTTTGGGCTTTCGATCAGGCGGGTATTCCGATCCGGATTCTTTCCACCGTTTCGGGTGGATCGATCGTGGGAGGCGCATATGCGGCCGGCTGGACACCCGATCAGTTCAAGACCTATCTGCGGAACAGTAGGCCGGGCCTCTCGCGCGACGTTTTAGACGCATGGAACTTCGTCCGCGCCGAGTTCGATCCGGCTCGCGGCAGCGGTGAAACTTTCGCCGCTCATCTCGCTCGCAATTACTTCGCCCATACAAAATTTGAAGCAACGGGACCGCCGCAACTGCTGGTGAATGCGACGCGGCTCGACAATGGCGAGCGGCAGATCTTCTGGCGCGGGATGTCGGGCCCACTACCGGATCTTGCACACGCGTGCGCGGCATCGGGCGCCTTTCCAGGCGCGTTCGATCCAGTGTATATCAACAACGTTCCTTATATAGACGGAGGCGTGGTGGAGAATCTGGGGGCTGAAGGGCTGGGGCAATATCTGGCGCGAAATGTCACAGAGCCGACGCCGGGCTTGGTCGTGATTTCGGATTTGAGCGCGGAGCCTGCACCGCTGGCGAATGGTGCGCTTACTCCGGTCGATCTCGCATTACGCGCGAACGATCTGGTATATAAACAGCTCGAAAGGCGAATATACGAACATTTTTTGGCGAGCGCGTACGATCCTCGATCACCGGCACTGTCCGGTTACGCCGTGGAGGCGGGATCGATTTGGAAAGGACGGTCCGGAAGTACACGCGTCTTTTTTCTCGCGCCTACATCCGATGGAGAACTGAAGCGTCTGTCGAAAGCGGAGAAGCGGATCGCACTAAGCGTCCGAGATATTAGCACCCTGGTTGAACCATCCGGTGACCAAGTTGAGGCAGCGTTCTGGCTTGGAACACGGATCGCTCGGGCGTATTTACCGGGTTTGTGCGATGCTGCGGGCATAAAGCCGTGCCCGAACGTGAATTGGCCAGCGGCCCCTGCGCCCGTTTCCGAACGGGGTGAGAAACCGATTACTCCCACCCAGGTTCAGACGCACGTTAACTGAAAAGGCAGAGGCTTACAAATCGTTACGGACTTCAGGTGGGGCTTGGCGATTTAATAGGTTATCCAACGTGGAGCCCGCATTGCGGAATTCCGAAATCCCAAACCTTTACGATTGCCGCTTATGGAGTATTGATCGCCACAACGGAATCACGATAACTGCACGGCACGCATCGAGGTCAAGGTTGAACCTGGAGATTGTTAATCACCCTCGTCACGCCACTCACCTCGAGCGCCGCGCGTTCGGCCTCCTGCTTTTGCTCCGCGGAAACGACTGTTCCGCGCAACGTAACCACCTGACCGCTCGCGTCCACATCAACGTTAGTAACCGTGGACAAACCCATGTCGGTCGCAAGCTTGGCCTTGACCCTAGCGATCGTGGCCGCGTGATCCAGTTTGACAGTCGCCTGACCGCCCGCAACGCGCAAGTCCTCCGCGCCCCGTTTCAGCTTTTGCCGCGCTTCGCCCGCGTCGTTGGACTTCACCGGATGGTTTTCGAGCGCGCCATTGATCTTTTGATTCAGTGCGTGGACGTCCTGTTTGACCTCCTGGGTCAACTTTCGCGCTTCCTCTCGCGTCTTCTGTTTGGCTTCGGAAGCCTTTTCCCTTGCCCGGTCGCGATCGCTGTTGCTGCAACCGACGCATACGGTCAAAACCAAACTAGAGAAGGCGCAAATCAGTTTCTGCTTCATGCCTTCAGCCTATTCGATTGCAGCACGCGCTTTCGTGAATCCTTCCGAAAAGCTCGCTACTCGATCGAGCGCAGGATCCACAACGCAATGATCCATCCTAGTATTCCGGCCACAATCAAAGCCCAGCACAACCGGTTCCAATATCTCCAACGGGTGATGTGCGTGAAAACATGAGACCCTGCCCCGTATTGCAGAAAAATATTTTCAAACCAGGACTTTCTTGGGCTCGCGCCACGCGCCTTTATCGTATTCGGCAAATCCTCTTCTGCAAATGAAAATAGCAGACCGAACTCAGGACAACCCGAATACGTGCAGAATCACGTAAAGCGATGCCGAAAAAATCCCTGCCCCGAGTAGCACGCAAATCGGCAACGTCAGCACCCAGGCCAACAAGATATTGCGAAGTGTATCCCCCTGCAAACCCGAGCGATTCGCAGCCATCGTACCCGCAATTCCAGAGGATAAAACGTGCGTCGTGCTAACGGGCAGCCCATACTTATCCGCAAGTCCGATGGTCGCCATAGCAACAATCTCCGCCGATGCGCCTTGCGCGTAAGTCAGGTGTTCTTTGCCGATTTTTTCCCCGACTGTCACCACAATGCGCTTCCAACCAATCATCGTTCCACATCCGAGAGCAATGGCAACCGCAAACTTCACCCATACCGGAATGTATTTCGTTTCCTTCTGCAGAGCTCCCTGGTACTTGGAAAGCATCTTAGCCTCAGCCGGATCGCTGATCTTATGTTGTTTGATCAGCTTTGCAATGCTCTCGCTGAGCAGATAGATGTCGCTGCGGAATCCTTTGCGTTGATCCACCGTCAGATCGCTGAAGCTCGATCTCCCCTCGAGTTCAATCGCCACTTCGCGATTCCGGCCCACCAACGCCCCGAAGGTTTTTTCCGACGCAACGCCTGTCGTCTTGAGATACGCGGAGAGCTCATTCGTCGCATCTTGCGTGGTCAGAATTTGCGGCGTGTGCTTGAGTAGCAGTGGCTCTACTTGGCGCGCATCATTGGCAATCTTCTGAATATCGGCGGGCCCGGCAGCCGGATTCAGTGCGAAGCCGCCCGGCAACACCCCTACCAAAATGAGAACGAGTAAGCCCATTCCTTTCTGCCCGTCATTCGATCCGTGGAAAAAGCTCACGCCCGTGCAGGTCAGCATCAAAAGACCGCGAATCCACATCGGCGGAGCCTTCCCTTCAGGAGACTTATACAGCGCAGGCTGCCTGACCAGCGCTTTCAGCAGCAGCAACAGAATCGCTGCGCCGAAAAATCCCATTATGGGTGAAACCAGCAACGAGCTAAACACCTCGCGCGCCTTCGCCCAGTTCACGCCTTCACCAAAAACATGGCTGCTCAGCATCGCATTCGCTAAGCCCACCCCCATAATCGATCCGATCAGCGTGTGCGAGCTCGATGCGGGCAGCCCGAGATACCACGTCCCGACATTCCAGATGATCGCCGAGATCAGCAACGAAAACACCATCGCAAACCCCGCGCCCGAACCGACATTGAGCACCAGTTCGACCGGTAGCAGCGAAACCACACTGAATGCCACCAGACCGCTGGACGTCAGAACGCCGATCAGATTCCACAAACCCGACAAAATCACTGCATAAACCGGCTCCAGCGTATGCGTGTAAATAACGGTCGCTACCGCATTCGCCGTGTCATGAAAACCGTTAACGAACTCGAAGCTCAGCGCCAGTCCCAGTGCGAGCATTAGAAAAAGTGCTGTGACGAACGGTACATCTTGACCGAAGATATGCAAACAGCTCTCCTTTGAGCCTCGAACTTCAGCCCAGTTGCGTTAGAGTAAAACACTCAAATGACAACCTCATGAATTTCGCGAACTTATGGTACTTGCCCTATCAGAGCCGCGAGCGAAGCGATCGGAGCACTCACTATATGACCGGAAGCTGCTTACTAAAAGCCGAAATTAGCTTTCCTTACTGCGTCTTCGTATGCGTCCTTGGCGTCCTGAACCGCTTTTCGCGCATCCTCCTGCTCAAAATCAGCTTGTTTCCAGACGTCTTCCGCTCTGGCCGAATGCGAAGTCGATGCAAGCAGCTCCTGCCATTTTTGAATCGTGGCAATCCAACGCTGCAGTGCATTTTGAAAGGCGAGTTTAAGACTATTAAGATCGGGCGATTCCATATCAACCACATTGTCTGTCCTTTTTTGCTTCCTTGCGAGCGCATCGCAAACAATTCATCGAGTTGTAACCCAATAAGCTCAAATTTCCAATTAGGCTGAAAGCTGTGCGCCTGCTCCCCAAAGACGATACTTTCTGGCACTTCTTCACAAAACAGACCGCCTCGCTCACGCTTGCCTCCGATCTCCTTTTGCAGGGCGTGAAACGAGGCGCTCCTCAGCTAGTCTCCGTAGCGGTGCGCGTCAAAACCATCGAGCGTGAGAGCGCCCAAACTCTGCAGGAATTGCAGGTCCGTCTCCACAAAACTTTCATAACCCCCATTGATCCGGAAGACATTTCTCTGCTCTCCGAACATCTGGATCACTTACTCGATGATCTGGAAGCGGTCGCCTATCGCATCAGCGCTTATCAGTTAGAGCCGATGCCCTCTCTGATCGTGGATTTAGCGGACCGCATACACTCCTCGGCCGAGCTCATTGAGAAAGCTTTCGGAATGTTGAGTATCAATGAATCCACCGAAGATCTTTGCAAAGAAATCTTGAGTCTCGAAGAGCAGACGGATCAGGCCATTCGCGAGGAAGTAACGCGGTTGTTTACCGAGGAGAAAGATCCTATCCAGATTCTGAAGCAGAAAGAGATCTACGACATTTTTGAGCGATTGAGTGATGCGACGCAGGAACTGGGAAACGCATTGCAAAACGTGTCTATCAAGAATTCCTGATCTCGCGCGCCTCGTTCTTATGACCCCAACCCTAATGATCGTCATCGTCGTCTGCGTTTTTGCCTTTTGCTTCGATTTCTTGAATGGATTCCATGACGCTGCCAATTCGATCGCGACCGTAGTTTCAACTCGTGTCTTAACTCCCGCTCAAGCAGTCTGCTGGGCTGCCTTCTTCAATTTCATCGCAGCGTTCTCATTCGGAACAGGTGTAGCGAAAACCGTCGGCCACGGCATGGTGAAGGATCAATTTGTCACTCCAAGCGTGTTGTTGGCAGCGCTCTTTGGCGCCATCCTATGGGATCTCGGAACTTGGTGGCTTGGTCTTCCGACCAGTTCGTCGCACGCGATTGTTGGAGGGCTCGCGGGGTCGGCCATCGCCAATGCTCAGATCTTGCACGGATTCAGCCATAGCTTCGCGCCCATCCAAGTCAGCGGCTGGATCGGCACCATCGCCTTCATTCTGTTGGCGCCCTTGATTGGATTGATCCTTGCCGGTATAGGCATGCAGATCGTTTACCGATTTTTCGGAAAACAGACTCCAAAACAATCCGACAAACTATTCAGACGCCTTCAATTGCTCTCGGCGGCAGCGCTCAGTTGGGCGCACGGAACCAACGACGCGCAAAAAACCATGGGAGTGATAACCGGCCTGCTCGTATCGGTGAAATATTTGCCGTCTTTCAAGGTCCCTATCTGGGTAGTTTTATTTGCGCACACGGCGATGGGACTCGGAACACTCGCCGGCGGCTGGCGCATCATTCATACCATAGGCAAGCGGCTAACCAAGTTGAAGCCGCGAACTGGTTTCTGCGCGGAAGCCGGAGCCGCCGCTTCCATCCTCTTCTCGACCTTCTTGAAACTGCCCGTTTCCACTACCCACGTAACCGCTGGCGCCATCGCGGGAGTCGGAACGGTGCAGCGGGTGAAAGCCGTACGTTGGGGAGTCGCCGCGAACATTGTTTGGGCCTGGGTGTTGACCATCCCCGCCGCAGCCTTACTCTCGTGGATGTTTGAACACGCGTTTCATTGGTTTCCCGGCAGTAAGTAACTCTGTCAGCGCCCGCAACACTCCGCACACCAACAAAAACCGGCAGAGCCTAAGCCCTGCCGGTTCGTGTTTTTCTAGCTCTTCGTTTCGGCTTTACCAGCTAAATACGCCGGAATACTGCAGCCGTCGCATCGTCGCGCCGTTGCCGTTGAAAGCGATATTCGTGATCTGACCTGCGTTCGCACTCGTCACGTCGCCATTTGGATTATCCAGATTCGTATGATTCAACGAGTTAGTTGCATCCATCCGAAGCGTGAACTTGATCCGTTCTGTGATGCTGAACTGCTTCATGATTGACGCGTCGAGATTCACGAATCGCGGACCAAACAACGTATTGATCGGATAATTTCCAAACGTGTTGGGAGCAGGCGATAAGAACGGCCCAGTCAAACCCAGATCCTTGACGATCCACGCGTTCCTGTCTTTATTCGGAGCATACGGATTTCCCGAGCCGATATCAGGAACATTGTTTGGGCCGGTATACGGTTTACCGCCGCCTGGGCCGTAATAGTCGAGACTCGGTGAGAAGGGCCGCCCGCTATAGTACGTGAAGATACCGCTAAGATTCCACCCCCCCAAGACCGCATCAACAAATCGATTCATGTGAGAGCCGTACTTCCGGCCAACTCCAAACGGAATATCATAGTTCCCGGCAAACACCCATTCCTGCCGCGGAAATTCGCCGTTGTCGACATACCCGAGCTTTCGATCGTACAGGAACGTGTATTGGCCGTCGGGTCCATACCCATCTCCTTGCGAGAGCTGGTACGTATAGCTACCCTGCAAATTGAAGCCCGAAGAGCCCTTTATCGTTAGCGTACTTTGGAACGAGTCGTAGCGATTGTTTGCGCAGTTACAGTAGTTGTCAATACTGGACGTGTTCCCGTAGTTGTAACGAGGGCCATACAGGCCATCAAACGGCCGCAGCAGATTTTGATTGCCCGTGTAACCGGGAACAAACAAAACCTGGTTGTAATCGAAGCTGTTGCCAAGCCCCGCACCCACGTGCCTACCCTGATTTCCAACGTAACCACCGCTCAGTGCGATTTTGCTAGTGAGCTGCCGCTGCACTGTGAAGTTGTAGGCGTAGACCACCGGCATGGTGAAGATCCCCGGCCGTGTCTTGCAATCAACTCCGGCGGGACAAGGCAAAGTACCTTGCGCGCTTACAGCAAAAGTCGGCGGCGGCGGCGGCCCTCCCGCAAGCGTGAAGACATCGCAGAAATTGTTGCCGCACGTTCCTGTTTGACTCAACGATTGATTCGCAAGAACCGGCGGGTTTTGCGTCACATTGTGGCCGAAAGTCGAACCGAACGTTCCCAGGCTGTAAGACCAGCCGTAACCCGTCCGAATCACTGTCTTCGGGCTCAACTGGTAAGCAATTCCGAACCGCGGAGCAAAATTGTGCCAGTTCATCGTTTGATACCCGTGGCTGCTGTTCAGTCCATAGCCAAACACGTCCAATAGGCCCGTGTTCAGGTTGTATTCGGCGCCGTTCTGTGGTGCATTGATCGTCTCGGGGAACACCATCTCCCAGCGAACCCCGTAAGTGACGGTTAGTTTCGAATTGGGCCGCCACTCGTCCTGCCCATACCAGAACAGCCGTTTCTGGCGCTCCTCCGCGTCCAGACTCGAGCTAACGTACCGGCCGAAGCTCGTCACATCTCCCAACAAGAACGTTGCCAGCCCGATTCCGTCGTTATAACCGCCCGTGCCGTCGCCCAACCCCGTCATGCTGTCGTTGAAGTGCAACTCGCCGGAACGATGGGTGTCGCTCGGCACGCGCAGGTTCGATGCGTAGCGAATGTCGGCGCCGAACTTAAAGCTGTGATTCCCGTGAATCTTGCTGATGTTATCGACAAACTGTAATTGGCGTTCGAACTCGTCGAGCGGGCAGTTACACTGATTAATCCCGAGTGCGTACCCCACTTCCATCGACCCACCCGCCGGGTTATCCAAGTAAAACGCCGGCAGACCCGACGTATATGTGTTGTCTCTGTTCAGATTGGGAATACCTGCCTGAGTCGCGGGCTGGCTCCCATACCCATTCGGAACGTCTGTAACGTGATACCGCAAGTACCCGAACCGGAATTCATTGATCAGCGTCGCGCTCGCCGTGTGTGTCCAGCCCGCTGCAACGCTCTGGTTCAATGATTGGGAGCTGCCCGCGTAATTCGCTCCGCTAAAGGCAGGCCCACCCGATATTAGACCGAACACTCCGGGCGCCCCGATACTGAATCCAGCGTAGCTGTACCGCCCGAAATACGTGTTCTTCTCGTTTCCGTAGTAATCCCATCGCGTGTTCCACTGGTTTCCGTCAATTGCCTCTGATCCGCTGGCCGTGTAATTATTGAACGGGAAGCCTGAACCTGTATTCGGCAGCGGGAAGTAGTTCAGAATTGCGAGTGCCTGTGGGCTGACTCGATTCGCCGGAATGATGTTACCCGGGAATGCCGTGCGCCCGGTACCATTGGTCGGGTTCCCGGTAGCCGGGTCGTATATCTGGTATTGAGGTCCCTGCGCTAACCAGTCGCTCAAATTTCCCGTGCGGTCCTGTGCCGTAGGAACGCTGGTAATCGCGGAGCCGCCCTTCCGGTTTCGAGTCAATTGGGCGTCGCCAAAGAAGAAGAGCTTGTCCTTGATGATCCGACCGCCAATCGAGCCGCCGAATTGGTTCTGGTGAGTGGTCGGCGTATAAGCTCCCGCATGTCCGCCAATCGGAGAATTCTCGGTAAACGGATTACGCCCGAAATCCTGAAATCCGGGAGTGTTCAGATAGATGTAGTCGAACGCGTCCCCATGGAAAGAGTTCGTTCCCGATTTCGTCGAATAAGTCAGCAGTCCCGCGCTAAACGTATCGAATTCCGCATCGTAGCTCTGGTTTGACTGCTTCGCCTCATTAATCGAATCAAACGTAGGATTCACCACGATAATGCCGAGAATCGGGTCCTGATTCACCGTCCCGTCCAGGTAGTACCCGGTCGCATAAAACGGCTGCCCGTTAACCTCTATTTGCACGCTGCCCTGCGGGTTCTCATCTGCCGCGTGAGCCCAACCCAGCTTTACTGTCCCGGGATCCAAAAGCTCGAAAGCCTGAAGGTTGCGGCCGATACTCGGAAGTTGAGAAATCTGCTGGGCCGTAAACGTCTGTGATACGTCGGCCCGATCCGTCTGTAACAGAGGCGCCGCGGCCGTTACCTCGACCGTCTGCTCAACGTTGCCCACCTGCATCGCAGCGTTGAACTGCGTCGACTGGTCCACCTGCACGGCCAATTCGTTCGAAACAACCTTCTGAAATCCCGTCGCCTCAATCGTCACTTTGTACGTGTCGGGAATCAGTTGGCCCTTCGTGTATTGGCCGGATTCGTTCGTGTTTACCTCGAACGATGTTCCTTTGGTCACGTCCGTAATAGTGACCTTGGCATTATTAACCGCCGAGCCGCTTGGATCGGTAACGGTCCCAATAATACTGCCAAAAACTTGCTGGGCGATTGCGCTACCACTCGAGATCAACAGCAGGATGCTTGCTGCGAAAACGCAGGTGAACAGCGCTTTGCGAAATCTAACCATATCTTCTCCTTGGAAGCAAAACCTTCGTACAACCCCCCGCGTAACCACACGGTTACACGGGCGGTCCAAAACCCACACCTTCGAGTAGTGTAATCGATTCCTCACGAAAACGCACCACTAAAGTTGCAAATTGTTCTCTAACCTCTATTTCGAATCGTAATCTGAGTCACTTAAATGCCGCTTTGCCGTCATTTGCCTATACTCGGATTTGCTGGCGCTTCTCATCCCCCTACTCGTCTCTGCGGCCACCCTCAGCGACGCCCATCAGCGCGGCTTAGATCTCTACAAGCAACAGAAATACGCCGAAGCCATCCCTGCGCTCCAGCAAGCCATCCAGACCGAAGATCCAAAATCCGCCGAATACAAAGAGTCGGCCCTCTTAATCGGCCAGAGCTATTTCTTGCTTTCCCAAGCCCCCAAAGCCATCCCTTGGCTCGAAAGACTCCCTGCCGTCAACGAAGCGAACTACATGCTCGGTTACGCGTACCTGCAAACTAGCCAGCCCGACGCCTCGGAAGCCGCCTTCGCCCGCTTGTTTGGTCTGAAGCCGGACTCCGCAGCCGCCCACCTGGTCGCCGGTCAAATGATGTTGAAAAAGGAATATGAGGACCAGGCCGAGACCGAGATCAAGAAAGCCATCGCCCTCGATCCGAAATTGCCCGAAGCCCACTTCCTCCTCGGAGAAATCGCCATCTACCGGGGCCGTATCGACGACGCCGTCCAGGACCTTGGCAAAGAGCTCGACCTCAATCCCAATTTCTCCATGGCCTGGTACCGCCTCGGCGATGCCTACACGCGTCAACAAAAATGGGATTCGGCCATTCCCCATCTCCAGCGCGCCGTCTGGCTCAATCCTGACTTCAGCGGCCCCTATATTCTTTTGGGCAAGTGTTATCTCAAAACCGGAAATCTCTCTAATGCCGAAGGTATCCTCCGCCGCGCACTCCTGCTAGACCCCCGCAATCACGAGGCGACCTACCTCCTCGGCCAAGCTCTCATGGCCGAGGGCAAGAAGGATGAGGCGCAGGCGGTTCTCGAAAAATTGAGGTCGCCCCAGCCGCAGCCATGAGAGCCGCGCTTCTAGCGCTGGCAGTATCGGCGGCCGTGCATGCTGCTCCGTCCAATACGGCCTGCTTCAACTGCCACCCGGCCGAAACCAAGCTGCACGAACGCACCCGAATGGCCCATGCCATGCTCCCCGCGCTCGCCAGCCCCTTCGGCCAGAACTTGCCGGACCAGCGTCTGCATGAATCCAACGACGGATATTCCTTCGTCTACCGTCGACTGCAAAACGGCGTCG
>JAFASD010000165.1 GCA_019244945.1 Acidobacteriaceae bacterium
CTCGCGGACGTCCCGGCCGAATGCTTTGATCTGCGGCTTCCCGTACCCGGCCTGCGCCGGATTTGTAAAGAAGACCGCAAGATGCGCGGTCTGGAAGCCGGGATTCATATCGTAGGCTCGCGCGATGCTCCGCAAGAACAGAGCGGCCGTCACCAGCAAGAGAAATGAAAATGCTACCTGGCCTACCAGCAGAACGTTTGCGAGGGTAACCCTCTTTCGGCTTCTGCCCGTTGTGCGCGCTTCTTCCTTGAGCGTTTCCGCCACGCTGGCGCGTGAAGCCTTGAACGCGGGGATGGTCCCGAACAGGAAGCCTGTTGCGAGAGAGACGACCAGCGCAAAAGCGAAGACGGTTTTATCGAGCTTGGGCGTCACGAAATTGGCAGCTGAGGGCAGAGCGCCGAATAAGAGATGGAGACCCGCATAAGCGATGAAGATGCCTACGACGCCGCTGAGGAATGCGAGGAGCACGCTTTCCGTGAGGAGCTGACGCACGAGCCTATGGCGGCTTGCTCCCATGGCGAGGCGGACGGCCATTTCCTGTTGCCTTGCCGCTGAGCGCGCGAGCAGCAGATTCGCGACGTTGGAGCACGCGATCAACAAAACGATCCCGACCACGATTAACAATCCGGCCCCGGCGACGAGAATCTGCGTCGAAGTGCTGCCGGTATTCGCCAACAGAACATCGCGGACGGGCACTACCATGGCTGCGCGGCCCTCATCGGTGGCCGGATATTCGCGCGCCAAATCTGCCGCTACGGTTGTTACATTGGCTTGCGCCAGGGCCAGGCTCACACCTGGGTTGAGCCGCCCCACGCCCTGAAAAAACGCTTTGCCGCGATCGCTGAACGCACCCTGCATTTCATTCGGCAATAACTGTTCGGCCATGGTGGCCGGTACCCACACGTCAGGGCCGAAGATTCCATTCACTCCAATGAAATGGGGCGGAGCGACGCCGATTACTGTGAACTCAACGTGATTGAGCCGAAGAGTTTTGCCAACGACGTCCGCGGCGCCGCCGAAGCGCGATTGCCAAGTTCCGTAGTTCATTACCGCGACAGGGTGCGCGCCAGGGTGGGTGTCCTCGTCGGGCAAAAAGAAGCGGCCGGTCGCCGGCTTGAGGCCCAAGGTCGAGAAGTAGTTGCCTGTGACTAACTCGCTGAACATGCCTTCGGAAGCGCCAGCCGCCTGCCAGGTGACAGGTCGCGAAGACGTGTAACCGGCCAGCGAACGGAAGACTCGGTTCCGGGCTTGGTAATCCTTCAGATCCGCGTAGGAGAGCGGCTGGGGCGCGCTCGACTTTGACGTACTCCGCGCTTTCATCAAGCCAACCGCCGCCAACTCGGAGGAGTCCGGAACCGGGAGAGGATTCAAAATCAGGGTATTGATGACTGTGAATACGGTGGTGTTCGCGCCAATCCCGAGACCGAGCGTCAGAACTACGAACAGAACGAACAGGGGGCTTTTCCGCATCGTGCGGGCGGCATAGCGTAGGTCTCTCCACAGAACCTCCAGGAAGTTACCGAGCCGTAAGCCGTCTGTTCCTGCGTCACCCACCGGCACCGGGTCGTATTTCGCCATGTGCTGCGCTCTTCCCGACTCGGTCCGCAGCGGATAGGTGTCATCCAACTCCGAGATGGCGTTTTGGTACGCTTCTTCCTCGGCTGCTCCGCTGCTTCGTAATTCGCGATAGCGATCTTCGAGATGCTGCGAAAATTCCTCGATGAGATCTGCCTCGGCCGTTGGCTCGAGGCGCAACGGCGCGATCCGATCTTGAACGATACGCTTCCAATCACGCATGTTCCACTCCTGTAACCAGACTCATGGCCGTGACGAATTCCTTCCAGCTCTTTCGTTGAGAGCGAAGCACTTTTCGACCTTGCGGCGTCAGGCTGTAATAACGCCTTCTTCGCTGCTCCGCCTTTTCCACCCAACGGCCGGCGATCCAACCCCGATCCTCCAGCCGGTACAGCAGCGGGTAGAGGGACGTGACGTGAAATCGCAAAAAGCCGCCGGATCGGATCTGGATCAGCTTCGAAATGTCATAGCCGTGGCGCGGCTGATCCTCAAGCAACGACAAAACCAGAAGCTCGGCGCTTCCTTTTTTCCATTCCCGATCCGGTGAAGTTGTGGCCATATTTGTTGCTCCCTAATATAGGAGTCACAAATAGGACGAGGGCTTCTGGAGATTTGTTCCGTCGAGTTGAAGATGCTGGTCGACAATTGATGAAGATGTGTACAGAGCCTCTATGCCATCTACGCGCCGCCGCAAAATTCGCTCCCTAAAAATCCTCCTCTTTCCGTTTCTGAGACGAGTTGTGCCAGTGGCGAACAGTCACCGGTATTCGTCGTTCGCATGTCATAGTGGCTAAAAGAATAAATAAAATTCAGTTCGGGCATTCAGTTGCCCTTTTCGATGCCGTAAATTCGTTCGCGGCTTGAATCGCCAGGAGGAGAAACACCTAAGATGACCTGGATGGAGGACGTTCGCTATGCGTTCCGCCAGCTTCGAAACGCACCTAGTTTTACCGCTACAGCCATGCTGACACTGGCGTTAGGAATTGGAGCGAACGCCTCGATCTTCACACTGATTAACGGGATGCTATTGAAGAACCTGCCGGTAGCCGATCCAAAAACGTTGTTGCGGGTTGGCGATACGACGGAGTGCTGCGTGAACAGCGGGACGAACGACAAGGGCGATTATAGTTTATTCTCGACCGAAACATGGCAGCTCTTGAAGAAAAACACCCCGGAGTTCGAGGAACTGGCGGCAATGGAAGCCGGCTTTTCCTATCGGCCCGTGACTGCGCGGCGCGACGGAGAACACGCCGGGGCGCGTTCCGTAATGGGTGAGTTCGTTTCCGGCAATTACTTTCGCACATTCAGGCTGCGCGCGCAGACTGGGCGGCTGCTGGCGGATCGCGACGATGTGGAAGGCGCGGCCGTGATGGGTGTGATGAGCTATGGAACGTGGCAGCGCGACTATGCAGGCGACCCTTCCATCGTTGGCAGCACTTTTTGGATCAACACAAAGCCGGTAACCATAGTGGGCATCGCCCCGCGCGGGTTCTACGGCGACCGATTGTCGACCACGCCTCCGGATTTCTTTTTGCCGATCGAGTCGATGCAGGCCTTAGCGGCTACGGCTTACGTGCACGATCCGGATATACGGTGGCTCTATCTGATTGGGCTTGTGAAGCCGGGGGTGCAAGTCGCGGCATTACAAGCGAAGCTGTCGGTGTTGGTCAAGCAATCCTTCGCGGAGACGAAAACTTTTTCGAAGGGCGATGACAAGAAGCAACTCGCGAAAGTACACGTGGTGCTCACGCCCGGAAGTGCCGGCATTCAGGATCTGCAGGAGGAATACGGAACGAACCTGCGGGTGCTTATGGCGATCTCGGGATTAGTATTGCTGATTGCGTGCGCGAACGTCGCAAATCTACTGCTGGCGCGCGGACTGGCACGAAAACAAGAAATCTCGCTCCGCACAGCGCTCGGGGCGAACCGCGGGCAACTCATCCGGCAATTGCTGACCGAGAGCGTTGTCTTGGCCTTGCTGAGCGGGATCGCCGGACTTGCAGTTTCCTACGCGGGAACCAGCATGCTTCTGGCGTTGGCATTCGGCGACGCTCAACGTCTGCCGGTGGATCCCAGCCCGTCCCTGCCGGTGCTGCTGTTCGCATGCGGACTAGCGCTCGTGACGGGCATTCTGTTTGGTATTGCTCCAGCCTGGATTACCTCACAAAGCGATCCGGTGGACGCGCTGCGAACAGGAAGGCGCTCGTCAGGTGCGCCGGCTTCATTCGTGCAGCGCGGGTTGGTGGTGCTGCAGGCGGGCCTATCGCTGGTGCTGTTGACCGGAGCGGGATTATTCTCGCAGAGCCTGAACAAGCTGCAACACTCGAACTTGCGGCTGGAGAGCAAGAATCGATACATCGTACACGTGAATCCGCAGGCGGCAGGCTATTCGCCGACCCAGCTCGAATCTCTGTATAGAACCATTGTGGAGCGATTCCACGCAATCCCGGGAGTAAAGAACGTCGGGATCAGTATATACACGCCGATGGAGAACAACAACTGGGGTACCGGAATACAGGTGAAGGGGCAACCGGATCCCCACGCCGGCGCCTCAGTCGTAAAGGTCAATTCCGAATACTTCGATTCTGTGGGCACTCATGTATTGACGGGCCGCGGCATTAGCGAAAGAGATACTCCTACCTCAGAGACGGTCGCCGTAGTGAATCAGGAGTTCGCGAAGAAGTTCTTCCCTAACCAAAACCCGATTGGAAGGTATTTCGGTCAAGAGCCCGAAACCGCGGGAGATTACAAGATTGTCGGCATTGTAGAGGACACAACTTACACGACCGTCCGATGGAAGGAGCATAGAATGTATTTCCTTCCGATCTTGCAGCGGCGGCCGAGTGACAAGGAGCCAATCGAAGGGGACCTGTCGCTCTACGCGGGCGCGCTTGTCATACAAACAGAAAGGCCCATGACCCAGATGGCGGCCATCGTGCAGAGAACGCTTGCGGGCATTAATCCGAATCTCGCGGTCGTGAAGTTCCAAACTTTCGATCAGCAGATTGCGGACCGCTTCACCGAAGATCGGATGGTAGCGCGATTGACAACGTTGTTTGGTGCTCTGGCATTGCTGCTCGCAACCATAGGGCTTTACGGCGTGACGGCTTACACGGCAGCTTCGCGAACGGCGGAGATCGGGATTCGCATGGCACTGGGCGCTGCACGGAGCGGCGTCATCGCCATGGTCATGCGGGGAGCGATGATCCAGACTGCATTGGGCTTGGCGATTGGCATTCCCGCGTCGCTGTTGTGTGTCCGCTTTATCGAGTCGCTACTCTTCGACATAAAAGGAGTGAATATAAGTGTTCTGGTGACCGCAACTATCACACTTTTGCTAGCTGCCTCTCTCGCGGGGGCGATTCCCGCACGACGCGCCGCTTCGATCGATCCCGTGCAGGCGTTACGAACCGAGTAGCCCAGGCCGTGTCGTTCGCCAATAATTGAGGTGCGAACGAGCAGCATACTCGGCGTTATCAGCCATGTACGCAGGGTAGATCTGGGTGCCGTTTCTAGAAAATTTGTGCGCTGCGCAGGTCGAGCGATAAAGCAAGACTTGATCGTTCGACTCAGAGCGAGTGCGACGCTGTACCTTAATTTAAGAATAGCAGCCGATCTCGCTGGATGTCTAACGCATTGATAAGAAGACAAATAAAGTCTACTTTCGACCGACCTAAACGCTCGATTTCGCAGCCCTAATTCGGTTAGCCTTACGAAGGGGATTCCAACACTTATGGTCACATCAGGGACACCTCTGTCCTTTAGTGAGGTCTTGCGGCTTCGGCCAGTGCGGCGGTTGTGGATCGCGCAGCTTGTCAGCGTGTTCGGGGACTTTCTAGCGGTGTTCGCGATCATCGCCGTGGTGACGTTTAAGCTGCACGGTACTGCGACGCAAGTTGCGATGGTGCTGGTGTCGTTTATGGCGCCGCTGGCGGTCGTCAGCCCGTTGGCAGGCGTCTTCGTGGACCGGTGGCACTTGAAGCGGACGATGATCGCAAGCGACTTGATCCGCGGCGTGCTGGTACTCGGGCTGGTGTTCGCGCACGACCTGTACCTGATATACGCCATCTTGTTCACGATGAGCGTGGTGTCTGCCTTCTTCGTTCCCGCGCAATCCGTGGCGGTGCGCACGCTGGTCCCGATGGCGGGGTTGATGGCGGTAAACGGATTGATGTCGCAGGCGCAGCAGGGATCGCTCATCGTGGCTCCGAGCGTCGCCGGAGAACTGGTGCAGCTTGCCGGCGCGAAGTCCTGTTTCCTCTACGACAGCTTCAGTTTCTTCTTTTCGGCGGCGCTGGTGATGACGCTGACCATCGAGCGACAGGCGGTGCGAACGGAATCGAGCGCGGTGCTCGATTCGATGCGACAAGGATTCGGCTTCATCTTCAAGCACTCGACGATTTCTTTTGTAATTGTCTCGATGACCGCTGGGATGTTCGCGATGCGCTGCTTCGGCGCGCTGCTCTCCATCTACGTGCGCGACGTGCTGCACTCGACATCCGCGGCATACGGTGTGCTGAATACCCTGACCGGCATCGGCATGATCGTCGGGACGCAGTTGCTCACTCGGTTTGCACGGCACGTTCCGCAGCAGAACCTGGTGGTG